>SKHU01000190.1 GCA_007116755.1 Alphaproteobacteria bacterium | reverse complement strand
CGCACCTGCGGATCCCCTTCGGTCTGTTTATATTCTTCCTTGAGTTCCTGACGGCTCATGCGCATTTTTTTCATGAAATCGGCACGCTGGAAAATATAATCGATCACCGCCACCACGGTCAGAACCGCAAT
The DNA here is from genome assembly GCA_007116755.1 of Alphaproteobacteria bacterium. Lineage (GTDB taxonomy): Bacteria > Pseudomonadota > Alphaproteobacteria > Micavibrionales > CSBR16-224 > CSBR16-224. Next base: position 18,437 of record SKHU01000190.1, on the reverse strand, counting down.
CACCGCTGCCAGAAGCCTGAGCAGTAAAAAATATATCTCTTCCAGCACATTGGAAAATTCCAGATAAATCATTCTTTCAATCGTCGGATAGGCGGGATACAGAACGGCGACACCGACAATGCTGATAATCGACAGTTTCAGAACGCCCTTGACGAATTCCATCAGCGACCGCGCCGAAAACAGCCGTTTTGCGCCATTGATGATCGAGATTTTGCTAAGTTTCGGCTTCATGGATTCCGCCGAGAATAACGGCCCGATCTGCACAAACGGCCCTAAAATCGCGGCGATAAACAACAGCAAAAGCGGCAGGAACCAGATTGACAGAATTTCACGCGCCAGACCTTCGGACAGCAGAAGAAAGCCGTTGGGATCGGCCGGCAGCAGATGCGGCTCGGCGATAAAAATACGCAGCGTGTCCTTCATACTGCCGAGCAGATAGGGGCTAAGCATCGCCACAATCAGCGCACCGGTAAACAGCATCACCCAATTATTAACTTCACGGCTCAGCACGACCTGCCCGCGCCTTCGGGCATCCTCCAGCTTTTTTCGCGACGGTTCTTCCGTCTTCTGACTGTCGTCGGTATTGTCGTTTTCTTCGGACATTTTTCAAGGCCGCTTTGCTAAGATGTATCTATAGGAAATTCGCCCTTATCCTAGCACGGAAGAAAACGGAACGCTATTGAGAAGATACGCGGGATCAGGAGGCGGCGCTTTCCTCATCCTCCGGCGGCGGCGGAATCACGCGCACCAGCGTAATCTGGTTGCGCTGGCGGCGCAGCACTTCAAAGCGGAAACCGAAAAAGCTGAATGTCTGGCCGATTTTCGGAATGCTCTGGCTTTCGTGCAGAATAAGCCCGGCCAGCGTTGCGTAATCCTCATCCGGCAATTCCCAGTCAAACTGGCGGTTCAGATCGCGGATCGTCGCCTTGCCGTCGATCAGATAGCTGCCATCGGGCTGATAACGCGTCTGGATGGCGGCAATATCATGCTCGTCTGTGATTTCACCGACGATCTCCTCCAGAATATCCTCCAGCGTCACCACACCGACAAAACTGCCGTATTCATCGACCATCAGCGCGAAATGCTCGCGGCGGCGGCGGAATTCCTGCAACTGGTCGAACAGGGTTGTGGATTCGGGAATAAACCACGGTTCGAACATGCAATTCTCCAGATTAAACTCCTTCAAATCGCCTTCACAGCGGTTGAGTTCGCGCAGCAGCATTTTCGTGTGCAGCACGCCGATGATGTTGTCGGACTTGTCTTTCCAGACCGGCAGCCGCGTATAGGGGCTGCTCAGAACCTCCTCGACCAGCGATGCCATCTCCTGCCCCGCATCAACCATCATAACGTTGCGACGGTGCACCATGATATCGGCGACATCGACATCGGCCAGATCAAGAATCGAGCGCAGCATTGCATGTGCCTCGGCCTTTTCCACCTCTTCCGTGCTTTGACGCTGCAGATCGATCGCGCCGCGCAATTCGATATGCGCGTCTTCATCCTCTTCCTCATGTTCCAGCTTGACACCGAAAATATGCAATACTCCCTCGACAATGCGGGTCACCGTATCGGTAATAGGTGCCAGCAGAAAAAGCAGCGGCCGCAGAAAAGGCGATACGGCCAGCGACATGCGGTCGGCATTGTTGATCGCATAGGTTTTCGGCAAAACCTCGGCAAAGACCAGCACCAGCAGCGTCATAATCAATGTCGCATAGACCACGCCCGTATCGCCGAAGATCGTAATCAAAAGCGATGTTGCCAGCGCAGAGGCCAGAATATTCACAAGGTTGTTACCCAGCAGAATGGCGCCGATCAGACGCTCTTTCTGCTCCTGCAAATTCCGCACAATCCCGGCGCGCTTGTGCCCTTTGCGGCTCATCGCATGCATACGCGCCTTGGAAGATGCGGTCAGCGCCGTTTCCGAGCCCGAAAAAAAACCCGACAGGCACAGCAAAATAAAAATCGCCAGCACCGTGCCCCAAATTTGCATCTCCATCGCTTTTCAACCACCTTGTTATGAACAAAACCGTTTTATAAACATTTGCGCAAAACGCCCGTAAGACTGTCTTCCGAAACGCCGTCACCGACAAAAGCCCGCCCGATCTCCCACAGCAGCACGAAACGCAAAACCCCCGCGCGGCTTTTTTTATCATAGCGCATATAATCCATCATTTCCTGCGGCGCAATCGAAAACGGCGGCTTGACCGGAAGACCGGCGCTGCGCAGATGGTCGGCAATATCCTCTGCCGTGCCTTGAGGACACAGCGCCAGCGATTCCGACAGATTCGCCGCCATCACCATCCCGACGGCAACCGCCTCGCCGTGGCGGAGCCTGTCATCATATTCCGCCGCACGTTCCAGCGCATGGCCGAATGTATGACCGAAATTCAAAAGCGCACGGATATCGTCCGTTTCCTTTTCGTCTTTGGCGACAATTTCGGCCTTGATTGCACAGCTGCGCGCTACAGCGCGGCGCAGCGCGGCGCTGTCACCGGACAGAAGCTTCTGCACGTTTTCCTGCAACCAGTCCCAGAATGCGACATCGTAAATCAATCCGTATTTGGCGATTTCCGCATATCCGGCTCTAATTTCGCGTTCCGGCAGGGTTTTCAGCGTATCCGTATCAATGATAACGGCTTTGGGCTGGTAAAACGCGCCGATCAGGTTTTTACCCGATGGCGCGTTGATTCCCGTCTTGCCGCCGACGGAGCTGTCCACCTGCGCCAGCAGCGTTGTCGGAATTTGTACAAACGGCACGCCGCGCAGCAAAATCGCGGCGGCAAAACCCGCCAGATCGCCAACGACACCGCCGCCAAGCGCAAAAACAACCGTGCCGCGGTCGATTGCGTTCTCCAGAATTTCGTTGCAGAGTTTTTCCACAGTTGCAAAGCTCTTGCTGCCCTCTCCGGCCGCAACGGTACAGACACACAGAATCTTCCAGCCGGAGGCTTCCAGCGCCGCCAGTACCGTATCCCGATAATGCTGTGCAACATTTTCATCGGTGATCAGAACGCCGCGACCGGCCTCTATCGGCAGATGCACCCCCAGATTCTCCAGCAGACCGCTGCCGATCAGGACAGGGTAAGCACCGGAGGCGGTATCGACAGTCACGGTTTCAATCATCGGCAAGATACTCCAGAACCGCGTCCTTGACGCGCTGTCCCATCGCACGCGGCGACAGGGTTTCATCACAATCCACCGCCACATCCGCCAGCGCATAGACGGGATAGCGTTTTTCCATCAATGCCGCCAGCACCGCACGCGGATCGGTATTCTGCAGCAGCGGCCGGTGCGACGTGCGCGAGGTACGCTCCACCAGAAGGTCAAGATCGGCTTTCAGCCAGACCGATACGGAAGATTTCGCGATATTCGCGCGTGTTGTTTCGTTCATAAACGCCCCGCCCCCCGTGGCCAGAACAACCGGACCGTCCTGCAGCAAGCGCTCGATAACACGCACCTCCCCTTCCCGAAATCCGTCCTCGCCATACAGTGCAAAAATCTCCTGAACCGAACATCCCGCCGCCGCCTCGATCTCGCGGTCGGCATCAATAAAGGGAATCCGGAATACTTTCGCGATTTCCCGCCCTATTCTGGTCTTTCCGGCGCCCATCAACCCGACAAGGACGATATTTTTTGTGATGTTCTGCGCCATCTGCCGTTTCTTATTCCTCCGGAATTTATTGTAGAATCACAACGTTCAAATAGCAAAACAGAATTATCCAAAAAAAATTGCGCCCTTACTGAAAAAGAAATTTATGAAATACTCACTCTGAACATATAAATCCAATGATAAATCAAATAATTGTGTGTATTTTCCATCATCCCGTAATTATTTTCCAATTTTATGAAAAAAAATATTGACACTCCCGATGCATTATGCAATATTCTGTGGTACAGCGTTTTAAGTGTTTTTGTTTCGCACACAGTCAGAGATAACATTGATCGCGTGAGAAACCAAGATACTTAGAATCTCGGCAAGGTGACAGAAAATGTACTTTGACCGTGGACAAACAAAAAACGGATAGGATAAGATGCCTGTAACACAACTCTGTCGAATACACGGACTGTCATGCGTTTTATCACGATCCTTATCTTTCTTTGTCTCATCGGTGTTTCTGTCGGCTTCGGAGCGCTGGCCATGTGGACCATGCCGAAACCCGAAGAACGTATTGAAAAAGCTATTGAAAATCAGCGTTTTTTTGGGGCGGAAGATGAAGATGCCGGCCGTTAGCGGTGCGGACGAATCATTCTTCCGAAAGGAATTGGCATAACACGCACGGCAAGGCAAAGCAGTGCATCCGGCATGCAACCTAAAGGTGGAATACGCCTAACATGCTGGAATGAAAAGATTAAAAAATTTTCATATCTTGCACTTGCTTTTTTTGTCAAAATACGGCTTTATGTCGTATAGGCAGTTGAAAGTTGCGTTATGGAAGCGTTTTTAAAAATTTTCTTTCTGAATGAAGGTTTTTTAAAAGCGCTCCGACAATAAAGAAAAAACATAACGCATAACAATAAAAGTTGGTGAAAACGAAAGTAACTACGAAAAAGGAGAGAAAGATGGCACGTCCAGGTCGTCCCCGTCAACCGAAGCCCCCGCTTCCGGAAACAGTCGAAAGTTTTCTTGAGATGTTGATTTCCGAGCGCGGCGCCGCAATGAACACAAAACATGCTTACGAACGTGATCTTGCGGATGTCTGCGTTTTTCTGAAAAAGCAGGGAAAAAACATTGAAACCGCTTCGACCGATAATCTGAAAGATTACCTTGAAGATTTGTCGCAGCGCCACAACGCCAAAAGCAAAAGCAAGCACGTCAACGGCGGAAAAACCGCTGCGCGCACGATCGCACGCCGCATTTCCGCCCTGCGTCAGTATTACGGCTTTATGATTACCGAAGGACGCCGGGAAGATGACCCGACCTCGGCTCTGGAAAGCCCGAAACAGACGCGTGCCCTGCCGAAAGTTCTGACGGAAGAAGAAGTCAGCATCCTGATCAGCACCGCAGCCGGACGCGGCACGCCGGAGAATATCCGCCTTGTCGCCCTGCTGGAGATTCTGTATGCCACAGGTCTTCGCGTATCTGAACTGGTCGGTCTGGAAATCTCCGCCGTCGGCGAAGGCAGCCGCTTTATCATGGTCGAAACCAAAGGCGGACGCGAGCGTATGGCTCCGCTGTCCGACCACGCGCAAAAGGCACTGGACAATTACCTCCGTGTCCGTCCGCGCTTCCTGTCGCACGAGCGTAAGGAATTGCTTGAAAAATGGCTGTTCCCCTCGCGCACGTCGGAATCCGGCCATCTGACCCGCCAGCGTTTTGCACAGCTTCTGAAAGAGCTCGCGCATCAGGCGGATCTGGATCCCGATAAGGTCAGCCCGCATGTGTTGCGTCACGCTTTTGCAACGCATCTTTTGAAACACGGCGCCGATCTGCGCTCGGTTCAAAAAATGCTGGGTCACGCCGATATTGCGACCACGCAAATTTACACGCAGGTTCTCAGCGATCAAGCTGCGGAGACCGTCACGGAAAAACATCCGATGGCCGCAGAAAAATAAGCCGAACCGGCAATAAACGCTATAATGAAAAGGGAGCTTTGAAAGCTCCCTTTTTTTTGCTAATGTCAGGTCTTCCATTGCCAGAATAAAGGGTGAAAAAACAATGCTGGATTTTGAAAAGCCGCTGATTGAACTGGAACAGAAAATCGCCGAGCTGGAACGCATGGCCGGCGACAACGACGTTGCGATTACCGACGAGTTGTCCCGTCTGCGCAAAAAAGCCGACCGGCTGATCAAAGAGACTTATGCCGAACTCAGCGCACAGCAGAAAGTCTCCGTGGCACGGCATCCGCAGCGTCCGCATTTTCTTGATTACGTCAAAAAACTGATTGAGGATTTTACACCGCTGGCCGGCGACCGCTATTTCGGCGACGATCCAGCGCTGATCGGCGGTCTGGGACGTTTCCGCGGCCGCCCCTGCGTCATTATGGGGCAGGAAAAAGGCCATGATACGGATGCGCGCATCCATCATAATTTCGGCATGACGCGGCCGGAGGGCTATCGCAAGGCGCAGCGCCTGATGGCTATGGCCAGCCGCTTTAATCTGCCGGTTATCACGCTGGTTGATACGGCCGGTGCCTATCCCGGTATCGGCGCGGAGGAGCGCGGCCAGTCCGAAGCGATTGCCAAATCCATTGAATCCTGCCTGCGCTGCACAACACCGATCATTTCCGTTGTCATCGGCGAGGGCGGATCGGGCGGTGCCGTCGCGATTGCCACCGCCAACCGCGTTTTGATGCTGGAACATGCCGTTTACAGCGTGATTTCACCGGAAGGCTGTGCCTCGATCCTGTGGCGCAGCGGCAATTATGCGCGTGATGCGGCCGAAGCGCTGAAACTGACGGCGCAGGATCTGAAAGGGCTGGACATTATCGACGATATTATCGACGAGCCGATCGGCGGTGCACACCGCTTTCCGCAAAAAACCATTGAAAATGTCGGCGCGAAAATCGAAAAACACCTCGGCGATATCTCCGCCATGGATGCGGAAACCGTCAAAGCCGACCGCCAGAACCGCTTTCTGAATATCGGCGGCGGGTTTTAGGGCAGGTTTTTTTAGGATAGGTTTTAAGGGAGAGTTTACGGTTGCGGCTTGCGGGCGATCATGCGGATGACCGCACCTTCGCCCTGATGCTTTGCGCCGCGGTCGAGTATGTCGATTTTTTCTTCCAGATATTCGATGGACAGCGCGGCGAAATCCTGCCGCAAAATCTCCTCTGACAGCAGCATCTCCGGATCATCCGGTCCGCCGGAACTGTAATTGAGCTGGTCTTTGGTGAAACCTTCCAGCAACAGAACTCCGCCCGGTTTCAGGCAGTCTATATAATGCCCGTGCACAACGCGGCGCAGATCCGGCTCCAGCAGAAAATAGCTGACGACGACCGCATCATATTCCTCCGGCGCAAACACAAAATCCTCGACACCGGAGACGACTGCATTGATTGTGACGTTACATTCTTCGGCAGCCTGCCGCGCCTTTTCCACACCTATGGGCGATCCATCAAAACTGTGCACGTCAAATCCGTGCCGTGCCAGAAACACGCCGTTGCGTCCGTCGCCGTCGGCGGGCAGCAGAATTTTTGCTTTGTCAGGAAAGACGGATATGTTGTTCGCCAGAAAAGGAAGCGGCGCTTCGCCGAAATAAGCGCCGTCCTGACTGTAACGTTCATTCCAGAATTCACGCCAGTGCTGTTTCATGCCTCTGTCCGGAAATCCGCCCGCGCCGGTATTACGCCGGCTCTACGGTTTTCTGAGTGTCTTTTGCTGCGGCACGTTGCGGTGCGCGTTGCTGCTTTTCCATGTCCTTCTGCTGCAACGTATCAGCCAGCGACTCCTGCGGTGCAGTATTGCCGTTGCCGTTATTCGGATGCGCGCCGTTGGCACGGTTGCGCAGGCCGGGTTGTTGTTGCTGCTGTCCCGCATCGGCAAGGTTATCATTTTGCACACGCTGGTAATGTTCGGCATGCTGCAGATAACTTTCTGCCAGCACATGATCGCCGCCGGATGCCGCATCCCGCGCCAGAGCGACATATTTCTCATAGACCTGCTGTGCACTGCCGCGAATACGGACATCGGGGCCGTTGCTGTCAAAAACCTGTGTACGGGAATTCGTTCTGCGGCCGGATCTGTTGCCCCCGTTCCGCGAACGTCTTGTGTTGGAACTGTGTTTCATTGTTTCTCCATCTCATGCTTCGATTTTTTTTTAGTGCTCCCAAAAAGCTCCCGCGGCTCCGGATTTATATTTTTCCGGTGATATAATTGCCGTTTTATGCGGTATTTCTGCTGTTTTTTTTATTTTTCAAAAAATACCAGAGCTTAATTTTATATTAACGCGGTTTGCATTTCAGGGTAAAGCCCTTTTTTTGCCTCCGCCGCTCTGCGATATTCCGAAAGACACGATCATAGCGTGCAGGACGCTGAAATCAAGCGTTTTCTTGATATTCCGTACGAAAAAAAATGCAGCGTTCCCGGTCGCCCATATCCTTCGCCACAGATATATCCACAAAACCTGCGGCACGGCAAAACTCCGCAACCTCCTGCGCCTGATCGTAACCCGTCTCGAACGCACAAAAACCGCCCGGTTTCAGCACAGAGGGCAGCAAGGCCAGAATTTCGCGGTAACAATCCAGCCCGTCCGCGCCGCCATCCAGCGCGCGCAAGGGATCATGATCGCGCACCTCCCTGTCCAGATGCGGAATATCGCCGCTGCGGATATAGGGCGGGTTGGACACGACGATATCAAACCTGCCAAGCGCTGCAACCGCCCCCGCCTCTTTCCAGTCCAGTACGGCAAAACGGCAGCGCGCATCACATCCTGCAAGCACGGCATTTTCCTCCGCTGTTTTTATTGCGCCGGCGGCAATATCCGTACCGATGGCTTCGGCTAAAGGCAGCTCCGTCAGCAATGACAACGCGATACAGCCCGTGCCCGTACCGAGATCAAGAATGCGAAGTTTTGCGTTTTTATCTGCAATATGCGCCAGCACGGTTTCAACAAGCGTTTCGGTATCAGGGCGCGGATCAAGCGTATCGGGCGACAGCAAAAATTCCCCCTTGTAAAAACCGCGCCGCCCCAGAATACGGGAAACAGGTTCGCCGGAAATCCGGCGCTGCGCATAGGAGAGCACCTGTTCTTCCGTATTTTTATCCGGCGGTTTTGCTGCACCTGCCGCCCAATCCTCGCGCGTCATATCTGCGGCCGCCTGCAGCAAAATCCGCGCGTCTCCGGCTGCATTTTCAATCCCGGCCGCCGCAAAACGCGCTGTGATTTCACGGTACAAAACCGCAAGAGATTTTTCTGCCGCCTTCGCCATTCACGAATCCTTTGCCTTCTTTGCTTGTTCCATCGTAATATAAATCTCTTTTGAATATTTGCAAAACAGCAAAGGGAACAAAGCGCGATGGAGATCAATATCGATACGGGTATGCTGTACGAGCTGACGCTGACCTACGGTGTCCGGCTGCTGACCGGTGTTGCAATATTTTATATCGGCCGCTGGGCCTCCGGCGTGATTTCCCGCCTTGTCCGCAAAGGTATGGAACGTGCCAGGCTGGACAAAACCATCGTGACATTTGTCAGCAATATCGCCTATTACGCGCTGTTCGGTTTTTCGATTATCGCCGCGCTCAGCCATATGGGGATTGAAACAACCTCGCTGGCCGCGCTGGTGGCCGCCGCAGGTCTGGCCGTCGGTCTGGCTTTGCAGGGTTCGCTGTCCAATTTTGCCTCCGGCGTGATGATTGTGATTTTCCGCCCTTTTCGCGTCGGGCATTTTATCGAAGCGGCGGGAACAGCCGGCACGGTCGAAGCTTTGAGCATTTTCACAACAACGCTGAAAACACCGGACAATAAAATCATCATTGTCCCGAATAAAAACATTACCGGCGGCAATATCACCAACCATTCGGCCAAAAAAACCCGCCGCATCGACCTGACCTTCAATATCGGCTATGACGATGATCTGAAAAAAGCACGAAAAATTCTGGAGAAACTGCTGAAATCCGACGCGCGTATTCTGGCTGATCCCGCGCCGGAAATCGCCATTGCAGAACTGGCCGAGGCACGCATTGAACTGGCCGTGCGTCCGTGGGTCAAGGTCAAGGATGTCTGGGAGGTGCGCTGCGCACTGCTGGAAGGTGTTAAACGGGAATTCGACAAGGCCGGTTTCCAGAAACCGCGCAGTATGAATAAATAAGGGTATAAGGAGAAACTCCGTATGTCGGCAAAACTGGTTACACCCTCGGAAGAATACAAGGACAGCTTCATCGAAGCCCTGCGCGAAGGTTTCAAACGCGGTGTCGAAACGGAAAAGACCGAAGAGGAAATCGCGGAAATCGAAAACGATTTCACAGGCTATCTTGAAAAAACCCGGGCGCAGGATCAAAGCGGCACGATCCTCTGCCCCGACGGGAACACTTACGAGCGCGTACCGTCTTCCGATTACTGGCTGGTGCTTGACGATACCTTCATCGGTAGCATTTCCCTGCGCCACCGGCTGAACGAATTTCTTATTCAATTCGGCGGACATATCGGCTATGGCGTGCGCCCCGGCTTCCGTCAGCAGGGTTACGGTACGCTGATGCTGCGCCTGTGTCTGGACGAGGCGCGCAAAATCGTCAAAGACACGCGTGCGCTTTTGACCTGCGCCGAAGACAATACGGGATCGCGCAAAATCATCGAAGCCAATGGCGGCATTCTGGAAGACAAACTCGATTTTGACTGGCATGAGGGCACGGTTTTGCGATACTGGATCGAACTGTAAATCCCCCCCCGCATCCGCGCGCAAAAAAGCTTGAATAGCCGCAGGAAAAAAGATAATGTGAGTGCCTCATTAACTTTTTTTAAAGGATATGTCTGTATCTTTTGCCGGATAGCAAATATCCATAAAAAGACCGCAAGAAATCCATAAGTGAGGTCAGTATGTCCATTGAAGCCCGCAAGGCTATTTTGCCGCCCGATTACGTTCCGTCCGAAGACGAAGAATTCATGAATCCCGTCATGGCCGAGTATTTCCGCCAGAAGCTTTTGCAATGGCGGGAAGAACTGCTGGCCGGCTCGCACGAGACCATCGAAACCATGCAGCAGGACAACCTGCAGAAACCGGATATTGCCGACCGCGCCGCTGCGGAAACAGATCACGCGCTGGAACTGCGCACACGCGACCGCGAACGCAAGCTGATCAGCAAAATCAACGAAGCGCTGGAGAAAATCGACGAAAACACATACGGCTATTGCGAAGAAACCGGCGAGCCGATCAGCATTGCCCGTCTGGTTGCCCGCCCGATCGCCATTTATTCTCTGGAAGCGCAGGAACGCCACGAGCGCCGCGAACGCACCAAACGCGACGAGCGCGAATAGGAAAATAAAAAATCTTATCGACAAAAAAAAGAGCCCCCGTACAACGCGGGGGCTTTTTTATATGCGGCTGTCGGCATCAGCGCGCCGCACGCCCTTCGCGGAACCAGGCCATCATAATCAGCAGCGCAATCACCAGCATTGCCCAGAACGGCGGCAACAGCGCGTAGTTTTTCAGCCCCGTAACGCGATAGGCATCATTCTGCTTCAGCCCCAGCCAGTTTTCTCCGTGCATGCGCAGCCCCAGACCGCCGCGCGCGCGCAGCTCAAAACCGCGTTCGGGCGTATTAAACCAGATTTCGCCGCCGCCCGTTCCCGCCGTCAGCGGCGCAAGAATTTCATTCGTCGTAATCACATTCTGCATTTCCGGCACATCCAGCCGCCCGACAACCGCGAATGCCACCTGATCGGACGATGGATCGTCAAAACGGTAAAGCCCGTATTGTTCCGCCTGCACATCAACGCGATGCCAGCGGCGCTGCCCTTCGCGGCGCATGGTCAGGGGGCGTTCCTCCTGTTCGGGTGTAAACATGGAAATTTCGATAGGGTGATCGGCATCCAGCATGGCGCGGCGGCGCACAGTGATATCATAGCCGCTGACGCTGACCGAAAGCCGGTGTTCCTCCAGATCGGGTTCTTTCATCAGCCAGTGCGCCATACGCCGCAACAGCTCTTTCTGCGGCCCGCCGCCTTCCAGACCGCGCGTCCACAGCCATGCGTGATCGCTGCCCAGCCATGCAACACGGCCGCGCCCCGCATGGCTGAGTGTCAAAAGCGGCAGATCATCCGCGCCCGTCATCAAAATCCGCGCCTCCGGATCAGTGACTTCGGCGCGCACCTGACGGAACCAGCGCCCCCATGCCTGCCGCCGGTCTGTCAACATTTCCGTGACCGGATGCACTTCGCCCAGATCGGTACGGGCCGGCACAAAACCGCGCATGACCGTACCGCCGGTCGGCCGTGCGGGAATAACCGTGCGCAGCATGGTATTGTACAGAGAATTGTCGCCGCCGTATTCATCGCCGGAGGAGACAAGTAACGCGCCGCCGTGATTGACCACATAATCGCGGATATTCCGGAAGTAAAACGCCTCCAGAATGCCCTGCAGGTGATAGCGGTCGAAAATAATCAGATCGAAATGATTGATCTTGCGCTGGAACAGCTCATGTGTCGGAAAACGGATCAGGGATAATTCATGGGAGGGCGTCGCATCCCGCGCATCCCGCGAGCGCAGAATGGTAAAATGCACCAGATCAACCGCCGGATCGGAATTGAGCATGTTGCGCCATGTGCGTTCCCCCGCATGCGGCTTTCCGGAAATCAGCAGCACGCGCAACCGGTCACGAATTGTGCGCACCACCGCAACGGCGGTATTGTTGACGGCAGTCAATTCGCCGTCAATTTTCGGTACGGTAAAACTCAGCACCGTATCACCGGCACGCTCCATCTTGAAGCGGAGGCGCACTTCCTGCCCGACCTGTACGGGAAACACGCCGCGCCTGCGGCCGTCCTGCATCACATGCAGACGCAGATTCTGCGCCTCGCGCGCACTCAGACCATGGGCATCAATGCGCACCGTAACCGTGATCTCGTCATCGACCATCGCATAGCGCGGCGCTTCCGTCACAATCACGGAAATATCTTTTTCATCTTTGTCGCCGGTATAAATTGTGTGAATCGGTATATTTCTCAGCCTCTCCTCCAGATGATCCGGCGCATCATGCACCTGCCCATCCGTAATCAGCAGAATACCGGCCAGCGCTCCGCCTTCAATATCCAGCGCCGCCTCGCGCATCGGTTCCCACAATCGCGTTTCATCCATTTCTCCGTCGATATTCAGATAAACCGGCTCGAATTCCGGCATCGCCGCCAGCTGCCTGCGAATATTTTCCAGCGCCGCATCCGTCAGTTCCATGCGGTTGCCGATCCGCTGGCTGGGCGAACGGTCAGTGACGACCAGCACGCTGTCCCGGATCGGCTCGCGCTGTTCCTGCATCGCCGAAGGATTGGCCAGCACCAGCAGCACCAGCAGCAAAGACAGCCCCCGCCACAAAATGCCGCGCGCACGGCGGTAAACGCCCCAGGCAAACAGAATAAAACAGAAAACAGCCAGAACGGCGAACCAGCTCCATGGCAGCAAAGGCAGAAAATAAAGAGTAAAATACTGCATGTTTTTTGCCTAGCGCCCTATCCTGTTCAAAAGTTCCTGCGTGTGAATCTGGTCGATCTTGTAATTACCGGTCAGCGCCATCATGATGACATTCACTCCGAAACGGTAGGCCATCTCCCGCTGGCGCTCGCCGCCCGCCAGACGGTGGCGCGGCCGCGACGACCACGCACCCGCCCAGTCATTGCCGCCGATGATAATGCTCGGCACGCCGTCGTGATCCTGCGCGGGATGCTGCTGCACCCAGATATCGCCGCCGTCATAACGGCCGGGAAAACGGTTCAGCAGATAATAGGAACGGCGCAGGGCGTGCATCTGCGGCACGGGATACAGCGCCGGAATATGCATACCGCGCAGGATGCGGCGCAAATGCTGCGCGCCGCGCCCCTGATCGACCCTGTCTTCGCCCAGACCGTATTGACCGTCGCGCGTATCGAACAAAATCAGCCCGCCGTTTTCAAGATAGCTCTGCACGTTCTCGCGTCCGCGCCGCGACATCGGTGTCTGCCCCAAAGTCACCGGCCAGTAGATCAGCGGGAAATAGGTCAGCACATCGGTTTCGGGATTAACGCCGACAACACCGCGAATATCAGCCGATGTCCGCACTCCTGTCAGCAGACGCAACTCATCCAGCCCGCTGCGGCTGGTATCGTCGATTGACGGATCGCCGGTGATGACGTAAGCAATCCATGTTTCATTGGTATAGCGGATCGCATCCCGCTCATTGACCGGAATCGGCTGTGCCGCCGCCGTTGAAGGCAGAACGGCCAGCGCACACAGGAAGACCGCAACCGCCGCCGCAGGGCGGACAAGCGCGGGCAGCAGGCCGCGCATATACAAGGAAATCAGAAAATCCGCCAACAGCAGCATCAGAACAGCGATGGCCAGATGCGGCTTGAACGTAGTTTCACGCCCTTCCTCAAATGGAACCACCGTCACATCCGACGGCAGCGCATGGGTGATGCGCGTATCCGGCAGATCGATATAATCAATCAGGTTAAAGGCTTTCAGCGCCTCGCCCTGCCCGTAAAATCCCGGCGGGTTTTTCGGAGAAATGCGGAATTCCTCGCCGCCGGTCACAGGTTCGACGCGGCTGTCGGCCATTTGCAACCGCCCGTAACCGTCCAGAACGCGGGCGGGCATCAGCCGCATCTCCTGCCCGTCCAGCCCTGTCACACCGACACTGTGCGCCACAAGCCGCCGCAGCATTTCGACAAAAGCGCCGGACAGGCTGAGATCGCTCCACACGGGATTGGCCGTGGTATGAAACAGCACGATCTGGCCGCGCCCCTCCGGCGCACCGGTCACAAGCGGCGTATTATCCTCCAGACGCACCCAGATTTTCTCCTCGATTTGCAGGGACGGCTCGGCCAGCACCTGTTTGGAAACAGTGATGCTGTCGCGCTCGTGCAGACGAATTCCGGCAAAGGGGCCGTTTTCGGCAAAATCACCGACTTTCTGCTGCACGTCCCATGTCAGGCTGCCGTCAAAATCACGTCCGCCGTAACGCAAACGCACAGGCAACAGCGTATCGCGGTCGGGATGCGCCGCCAGAGTTGGACCGGCAAAACGCACCAGCATACCGCCCTGTTCAACCCAGCGCTGCACCAGCACACGTTCATTATCAGTGATCGGGTAATCATCGCTGAGCATCAACACGGCCAGTTTCTTCTCCGCGAGCATTTCACGGATCCGCCCTGTATGCAGATCGGTATAGGGCGCCAATGCACGGATCATATAAAAAACATCGTTCAGATAGCCCTGATTGTTCATCATCGGCTCGGTCGCCGCCACGCCGACGGGACGAAAGCGCCAGTTTTCATCAACAAGGAATGTGCCCCCCGCATGTGTCGCCTGCTGAATACGGGCATGAGTCATCATATTGCGGCGCTCGCTGTCGATCGTCATATCTCCGGTGGCGGATTTTTCACCCGGCCCGATCGTCATGCGCTGCTGCCCCAGAACGCGTCCGCCCTCCGTATACAAAACCGCCGTTGCCGGAATCGCCTGTGTGGCTTCGCTCAGACGTACCGCCTCGAAACGCAGGACATCCTGATCGGCGGCGGGCAAAAGACGCAGCAGTGTCGGCAGCAGCGCCTCATCCTCCGCATCAATCAGCGTCACATCGCCAAAATCGCGCAATTCGCGCAGCAAATGATAGGTTTCGGAATCACGGAAATCGCGCCGCCCCCCCGTAACCGGTGCATGAAAGCCGTTCGTTACCCAAAATGTATCGGCACGGTCGGTCAGTTTTCTGATATTTTCGAGAATATCCGTATAATCCGCCGCCCAGGGCTGCGGCTGTATGCTCTGCACAAGACCTTTGGCCGAGGCGGCCGTCTGTACATTCGGCACAACGTAAGGCGAAGCGGTCGGCACCACGATGATATTGCGTCCGCTGCGCTGGACGCGTTCGACAAGGCGCATCGCCGCGCCCTGTCGCAACGCCCAGTTCTGCCCCGATACCCAGTCATTGTCGACCAGAAGCAGAACAGGACGATCCTTGCGCAGCGCAGATTCCTGCAGCTCTGCAGCTGTTTGCGTCACGGGCTCGGCCATGGCCAGAATAAACAGCGCCAGCGCCATAACACGCAACAGCAACAGCCACCACGGCGTATATTGCGTCGGCTTTTCTGTTTCCTTCAAGTCGCGCATCAGCATAACGGCCGGAAAACGGATACGCTTGGGTTCCGGCGGCAGCAGACGCAGCAGCAGCCAGACAATCGGCAGCATCGCCAGCCCTGCCAGCACGATCGGAAATAAAAATGTTACAAAACCCGGCATTATTCCTTATTCCTTTGCCTTCCCGATATTCCGTCTATTTTTTGCTGTACATCAGTGTTTCATAAATCGGCAGCACCGCTTCCGCAGGCGGCGTATCGGTACCGCATTCATGGAAAGCCCAGCCGGCTGCTTTCGCCAGACGTTCCAGTTTTTTTCCGTGTTCGGCAAATCTTTCCAGATAAGCCTCGCGCACGGCGCGCACATCCTGAATTTTCTGCGGCGCTTCGCCTTCTTCCAGACCGAGAAACACGGCATGGCCGGAAAACGGCAAACTCCGCTCTGCCGGATCGACCAGATGCACAAATTGCCCTGTCACCCTTTGCAGAGACAGGCGGTGCACATCTTCCGCCAGTTGATCGGGATCGGCCAGGCCGTCGGTGATAAAAATCCCGTGTGCATCGCGCGGCAAACGGCCGAGATCGGAGAGAGGCCGGTTCTGCCGCATCATCATTTCCGCCGCATGCCCCAGAAAAGGATAACCCTGTACCGGACGGTTGCCCGGAATCAGTACATTCTCGCCGCCGCGCAGCAACGCACCCGCCAGTGCCAGCAGGATAAACATCGCATAACGCCGCTTTTCCGGATATTTTTTCGGATCGGAGCTGTAATCCATCGAGCCGGACGCATCATGCCACAGCACGATTGTCTGCGCCGCCTCCCATTCCGTCTGGCGGATAAAATGGCTGTCGCGCTTGGCCGATTGCCGCCAGTCAATACTGCGTACGGGATCGGACGGCATGTAATTCCTGAACTGCCAGAAGCTTTCGCCCATGCCGACCCTGCGGCGGCCGTGACTGCCCTGTACCACACTCATTGCCACGCGCTCCGCCGCGACAATCAAGGCCGGAAGGCTGTCATTCTGCAAAAGTTCGGCGAGATCATCCATTTTTCGATATTTATTGTTATTGTAAAAACAGGGCGGCAGTTATTCTTTCGCCTTGATGATAGCAGAAACATTGCCGTCATGGAATTGCAAGCCGACAAAATCGCCTTCGGAAATTTTTGCGGCCTCCTTTACCGGTTTTCCGCTTTTCCCGTCGGTCACCAGCACAAATCCGCGCGCCAGAATCTTTTTAAAAGACAGCGTCTCCAGCAGCGCTGCCGTGTTTTGCAGGCGGCGCGCATCGTTTTCGGCTTTCCGCCGCGCCGCCGTTTCCAGCCGTTCCGCCAGATTTTTCACCTGCCGCCCGTCATGGGCAATACGCGCTCTCAGCGCCGCAGGGGTCAAACGCGCAGCAGATTCCCGCAGCCGCGCCCCGCGCTGTGCCAGCCAGTTTTTCAGCCCCATCTCCAGCCGCAGCGCCGCCTGATCAAGCCGCTGCACCGCCGTTTCCACCAGCCGCGCCGGCTGCCCCAACCCGCGCCCCAGCCCGTCCAGAGCCTGTTTGTGTCTTTGCAGACGGTTTTGCATCGCCAGAATTAATCGGTTTTCCTGATCACGTATCTGCGCGGCGATCTGGCTGCGCACGGGCACGGCTTTTTCCGCTGCCGCCGTCGGTGTCGGCGCGCGCAGATCTGCCGCATAATCGATCAGTGTCGTATCGGTTTCATGCCCGACAGCGGAAATCAACGGAATTTTGCTTGATGCCGCCGCACGCACGACAATTTCCTCGTTAAACGGCATCAAATCTTCCAAAGACCCGCCGCCGCGCGCGACAATCAACAGGTCGGGACGTAAAGGGGAATCTTCAGGCAAGGCATTAAATCCCTCAATCGCAGCCGCAACCTGCGCTGCCGCACTCTGCCCCTGCACCATCACAGGCCAGAGCAGCACGCGGCGCGGAAAACGCTCGGCCAGACGGTGCAGTATATCGCGGATTACCGCCCCCGTCGGCGAGGTAACAATCCCGATCTTCTCCGGCAGAAACGGCAGCGGCTTTTTGCGGTTTTCGTCAAACAGCCCTTCGGCGGCGAGTTTTTTGCGCCGCTCTTCGAGCATTTTCAACAAGGCGCCTTCACCGGCCAACTCCATCGTTTCAATGACAAGCTGATAGTTGGATCGCGCAGGATAGGTTGTCAGCCGCCCTGTACAGACAACATCCAGCCCTTCCTCCGGCTGCACGGACAGACGCGACAGCGTGCCTTTCCAGCACACCGAATCAAGCACGGCATCCTCATCTTTCAGCGCCGTGTAAAGATGGCCGGAACGCGCCCGTGTCACCCGCGACAATTCACCGCGCACGCGGACATAGCCGAACTCCTCTTCAACGCGGCGTTTGAGCATCCCGCTAAGCTGGCTGACGGAAAATTCCTGCGGCGCATTGGCACGGCTATCCGTGTTTTTACGCTCCTCCTCCGCAACGTGATCGAATAAACTCTTCTCCATAAAAAATAATTTCTCCGCGCTTGCGCCCATTGAAGTTTCAGCGATAGAATAATATGGCAGGTCTTGGAATAAAAACCAAAAATTAATTTTTTCATTATACAATAAATTGAAGGCGCGTTACGGAAGAACAAGAGGAAAAACAATATGTTGGATTTATCCGCCCCGGCAATCAATCAGGTCAAAGGTGAAGATGCGCGCAACCTTGTCGCATTTTACATGAATACGCCGGGAATCGAAAAAGCGCATGAATG
>SKHU01000125.1 GCA_007116755.1 Alphaproteobacteria bacterium | reverse complement strand
CGCGGCCTGATTGCCCGCCATGTCGGCGAGCTCAGCGTTGACCGTGTCGAGGGTGTAACCGTTGCACAGGGTATACTCGGGCGGATGCTCGGCTATGGCCGCGTCAATATCCGCGGTATGGGTATCGGCGAGGTCGTATTGCCGCCGATCGACCAGCCGATCGAATTCCGCCGCGCCGTTCAGGAAGCGCAGAACGTTCAGGCTATGGGCAGCGTTCCCTCCAAACCCGACGAATTCTAAAGGCTGAAAGCATTGAGAGTTTTTTAAGGTTGCGCCGCACAACGCAACACGGCAAAGGAGATATCCTCCGCCGCGCCGTTTTTTGTGTCCAAAAACGCTGAGGCCGCCTTTTTCAAACGCACGGCAACTTGGCGTAGCGGCGCATCCCTTGCGCCGCTTTCCGTGACAATCTGCCATTGCAGCGCCTGAAAAAACGGCAGACCCGCCCGTTCTTCCGTCAAATTGCCCGATGTGACAATCACGTCCGATATCTCCGGAAAAACAGCGCGGCTATAGCCGCACGCACAAAAAACGCAGTGATCGACAATCTCGCGGCTAAGGCCGCCGCCGGGATTTCCACCCGCGCCCCATGTCACCACCAGCGGCGAAAACACTGCAGAATCGCCGTCACGCAGCATATTGCATTTGTAAACGGCAATTTCTTGCCTCCCGCGCAGGACGCGGACGGAGAATGTCGGCAAGGCGTTGAAAGACCCGTCCACGGGCAATGCAAAAAACTGCAATTCGCCGCGCTGCGCCGCATTGCGGGCAACCCATGAGGGCATATCTGTAAAAGAAGAAGAGGGCATGATGCACAAATGGCGTAAAAGTAAAAATGGCGCGAGTGACGGGACTTGAACCCGCGGCCTCCGGCGTGACAGGCCGGCGCTCTAACCAACTGAGCTACACCCGCGCGAACCATTTTTTTAAGGTTCCGGCGGCAACCCGCCAAGGCCATCTTTTTAGGAAAGTTTTGCGCCGCTGTCAACAAGATTATTCTTTGGGCAGAGATTATTCGGTTGCGGCGGATAAAAGCGTGTCAAGACGCATCAGCCCTGTCGCGGCCAGCAGGCGGTATTCCGCCAGAACGACATCATGCCGTGCGGACAGCAACGCCAGACCGGCATCAAGATAATCCCGCTCCGCATCCAGCACGTCCAGCGCCGTACGCCCGCCAAGTTCATATTCGGCTTTCGTGCCTTCCAGCACCTCCGCTTCGGCTTCTATCTGGACAAGACGCGCCTGTTTTTCAGCTTTTGCGGATTGCCATTCCTCCCGGATTGTCGTCACATACTGCGCAATTTCCCGCTCCGCATCGCGGCTTTGCATGCGCAGACGGTTGCCGTCATGCCGTGCGCGGTTGACCCGTGCCGTCACCGCCCCGCCGCTATAAAGCGGAATCACCGCCTCCAGACCCAGCTGCGACTGATCCTGATATGTCTCGCCCGGTGCAAAAGCGGGGCTGTAAGTGCGCCGCGTCTGTCCGGTCAGCGAGAGTTCGGGGTAGCGCTCGCCGGAGGCCGCACGCTGCGCGGCGCGATTCGCCTCCTCCTCCAGCCGTGCCGCACGCAGCAGCGGATGATGTTCAAAAGCCGCTTCCAGCGCCGTTTCCACCGAGGACAGCGACGGCAGTTTTGCCGTCAGAACGGCTGCCGGCAGCGCCGCATTTTCACGATATTCGGGCTGCTTTCCGGTTACGCGCAGAAAGCGGGCTTTTGCGGTTTCCAGCCTGCCGCGTGCCCGTTGTGCCTCTGCCTCGGAGCCCGCCAGACGGGCGCGCGCCTGATTGACATCCGTCCGCGTTGCCGCGCCCAGATCAAGGCGCAACTGTTCCGCCTCCAGATGCTGCTGTAGATTTTCGATGTTCTTTTCCCGCAGGCGCAGATCTTTTTCCTCGCGAACAAGCGCGATATGCGCGGCAACAGCCTCCAGCAGCACGGCATTTTCGGTTTCTTTCAGATGTTCGCGTGCAATCTCCACAAAAATTTCCGCCGCGCGCAAATGCGCCGTTGTGCGCCCGCCGCGGTAAAGCGGCTGTGTTACCGATAATCCGATATCCGCAGTTTCCCCGTTCAGCGCCCCGAAAGCACCCGGCTCGGTGATATGGCTTGACGCGCCGACGCGTACATGTGCGGTCGGATAAAAACCCGATTGCGCTTCGCGACGATCTGCGCCGGCCGCATCCAGCGACGCACGGGCGGCCAGCAATTGCGGATGCGTCTCATGGACATGCAGGAGCATTGCCGCAAAGCCATTCTCCGCTGCCGCAACAGAGGGCAGCGCAAACACGGCAAAAACGGCCAGCGCAAAACGGCAGAGATTCAATTTCCATTTTTTCAGCATCAAATACCTGTCCCGGACGGGCGGATAAATCAGAAGGTGAAGAATTCCGGTTCGTCAAAACCGGGCGCGGGATAGCTTCCCGCATCGAAAAGAAATGTTGTTTCAAGCGCGGCTTTTTTGCGGGTGACAAGCACAGCGCGCCCCGTATTGTTATATCCTGCGCCGCGCAGTACCGTCACCAGCCGCCCGCCTTCGGCGAGTTGGTCGGTGATATGCGGCGGAATATTCGACACGCTGCCATTGATCAGAATCACATCAAACGGCGCCTGCCCCGGATAACCGTCGCGCGGATTGCCGTGAACAACCGCCACATTGCAAACATCCATATCCTGCAGCAGCGCTTCGGCCTGTTCGGCCAGATCGGCATCACCGTCCAGCCCGATCACCGTGGTCGCCAGATGTGACAATATCGCCGCGGAATACCCCGTGCCGCAACCGATATCCAGCGCGATATCGCCGTCTTTGATTCCCGCCGCCTGCAACAGCCGCGCCAGCACGGTCGGCTCGGTCATATAGCGGTTTTCACTAATTCTAACATCTTCATCAACATAAGCGATGCCCTGCAGATAAGAGGGTACAAACGCCTCGCGCGGCACGGTTTCAAACGCGGTAATCACCCCCGCATCCGTCACCTGATTCGGACGGATCTGGCAATCCACCATATTCCGGCGCGCAAGGTCGAAATTTTCAGCCGCCATTGTCATGTTTGAAAATTCCCTGCCATTTGTTTTTAATTTTTTGTTCTGTTTGTTCTTTGAAGGGCTGTTTTATCACACCCCTTCTTTTTACTCTACGAAAAAAAACCGGCGCATTCCAGCGCCGATTCAGGCAAACACGCATAAAGTTTAAGACATCAGACCTTAAATCGCGACGGGGAGGACGCAGACGGCTTTGCCGGTGACGGCGATTTTGCCGCAGATTTGATACGTTCCTCCCGCTGCTGAACAGCCTGCCCGATCACGCCGTTGAGCGCTTTGTCTCCGGCAACCCTGCTGCGAAACATCGCGTTACTCACACCTGCCGCTTTCAAAGCGTCATTGATCGTATCTTTCAGGCTTTCATCGGGGTTGCGTCCGGCATGTTTTTCAATATGGGTGTTGAATTTTTCGACCTGATCGCGGCCGCGGATGTTTTCATTCATCAACGCGCCTTCAATTCCCATTTTTGTCCGGTCATCCAGCAGAGGCCCTGCGCCGTCCAGCGCCGCATTACGCTCTTCCGCCTGTTCCTTCGCCATCTCCCGCATATATTGCGCATCCAAACGATCCATAATCCGCCATCCTTTCGGCACTGATAAAAATAATCAAAATATTATGTTATATCTTACGCCGATTTTTTTAAGAAAACCTTAAAAAAGCCGAACAGGCCGTCAATGGATGTCAAAATAATATTTATGCAATTTTTATGCCAAAACTCGGTGTTTTTGCAAAAACGGTAAGGATTTTTTCATCAATCTGCGCTAATATGGTCTGCAGGAGGAGAATTCATGACCGCCGGACAGAAACCGTCATTGCAGCTATCCCAAAAACAGACGCAGACTCTGGCGATGACACCGCAAATGCGGCAGGCGATCAGCGTCTTGCAGATGTCGGCGGTGGAGTTGCAGGATTATCTGGCCGAGGAAATCATCAAAAACCCGCTGCTGGAGCAGGATGAAAGCGACGGCGGCGCGCCCTCCGCCGCAAGCGAAGATTCTCTGCGGGAGGCCGAAAATGCATTGCGGCAACTGGAACGCCGCCGCACCAACGACGAAAACGACGCAGCGCAGGACGAACAGCGCGCCGGAACGCTGGATGCAGATTTCAGCAATGCCTCCGGCGATGATCTGCCCGATTACGACCCCGGCGCGGCCATGGCCGGAATCGGCAAAGGCGGCCGCAGCAATTTTGACAATTCCAATTCCGGCCCTGATTTCAGCCTTGAAAACCGCATTGCCGGAGAGAAAACCCTGCGCGACCACCTGCTGGAACAGGTGATGCTGGAGATTCCCGAGAACAAGGACCGCATGGCCGCCGTCGTGCTGATCGACAGCCTTGACGCGCACGGCTATCTGCGTGAAAGCGCGGCCGAACTTGCCGCCATCGCCGGATGCGGCGAAAAACGCCTGCACAAGGTGCTGGAAATTTTGAAGAGTTTTCACCCCGCAGGGGTTTTTGCCCGCGATCTCGGTGAATGTCTTGCCCTGCAGTTGAAAGAAAAACAGCGGCTTGATGCGCCGATGCAAAAGCTGCTCGACAATCTCGATCTGCTGGCCGCGCATGATCTGAAACGGCTGATGCGCCTTTGCCGCGTTGATGCGGAAAAACTCGGCGGCATGATCACAGAAATCAAGAATTTAAATCCGCGCCCTGCTTCGGAATTCGAGGTTTTTGTCGCGCAAAGCGTCATCGCCGATGTGGTGATGAAAAAACTGCCGAAAAGCGATGGCGGCGGCTGGGGGCTGGAGATCAACCCCGACACGCTGCCGAAACTTTTGATCAACAACCGTTACTACACGGAAATCAAGGACGGACTCCGCGAAAAACAGGATCGGGAATATCTCAACGCCCGTATGGCAGAGGCGAAATTCCTGCTGCGGACGCTTGACCAGCGCGCGCAGACGGTTTTGAAAACCGCCGCGGAAATCGTGCGGCGGCAGCAGGGTTTTTTCGATTACGGCGTTGAATATCTCAAACCGATGGTGTTGCGTGATATCGCCGAAGAGATCGGTATGCATGAAAGCACCGTCAGCCGCGTTGTGAACGGCAAATTCATCGGCACGCCGCGCGGCGTGTTTGAATTGCGCTATTTCTTTTCCAGCCGCATTTCCGCGACCGGCAGCGGCCATGTCGATCATTCCGGCGAGGCGGTGAAGGCGCGGCTGAAAACGCTGATTGATGCGGAAGAGCCGGAGAAAATCCTCTCCGACGACAAGCTGGTGGCGCTGCTGAAAAAAGACGGCGTGGACATCGCCCGCCGCACCGTCGCCAAATACCGCGAGGCGCTTGGCATCCCCTCCTCCGTCCAGCGCCGCCGCATCAAAAGGAACAGCCTATGACCGCGCAAGAAATAACCAGACGGGGAATATATGTCGAAAAACTGCCCGTCCTGCCGCCGCTGCCGCAGATTGCGCCGTTGCACGCGCGCGGCTGTAACGGAGAGATGATTGATGCCGCCGTGCAATTTCTG
>SKHU01000285.1 GCA_007116755.1 Alphaproteobacteria bacterium | reverse complement strand
TTCTCCATAAAATAATCCTGCGCAGCAGGGTTCTGCACGAAAAATTCGACCGGCCAACCGGCAACGATCGCCGAATGACGGTGTATATCCTCAAATTCCGGTCCGTAAAGCACGACGATATCAATATCGGATTTATCCGTTTCTTCCCCCCGCAACACAGATCCTGCGGCAAACCCGCTATCGCAATCGGGGTAGAATGTTTCAAGCGCCTGACGGGCGGCATCCAGAAATGCGGGACGTGTGTTTTCCATTATTCTTTGCCTTTTTTGTGCTTCTTGTGCTTCCTGTATTTCTGATTTCGTTTAATCGACTATTGTTTCACCCGCTGTCTTGGGTTGCCATTCACGAGTTTGCCATTCGCGGGCGCGTTTTTGCGTCTCCACCAACTCATCTTGTGACAACTCTTTCGCAACAGTGTCTCTTAATTCTATTGACTCTTCATGTCCGGAGGCTGCCGCCAAACTGAGCCAAAAATACGCTTCGGCATAGTCTTGCGCCACGCCCAAGGCGTGAGCATACATCAAACCAAGACCGCGTTGCGCCAATGCAAATCCTTGCTCGGCGGCTTTACGACACCATTTTACCGCTTCAGCATAGTTTTGAGCTTCAATATACGTCAGGCCAAGGCTGTATTGTGCAGATGCATATCCTTGCTCTGCGGCTTTGCGATACCATTTTACAGCTTCCGCACCATCTTGTTTTACACCCAGGCCTCGCTGATACGCCATACCAAGGCTGTACTGCGCCAGCACATGTCCTTGCTCCGCAGCTTTGCGGAGCCATTTTACGGCTTCCGCACCATCTTGCGATATGCCACGGCCTTGTGCATACATCAGGCCGAGATTGACCTGTGCATCCGCATACCCTTGTTTTGCGGCTTTGCGGAACCATTTGGCAGCTTCGGTTTTATTCTGCATTACATCATACATCATACCGAGATTGATTTGCGCCTTTACATCCCCTTGCCCGGCGGCTTTGCGGTACCATTCCATGGCCTCGGCATCATCTTGCGCTACACCCCGGCCTTCAGCGTACATCACACCGAGATTGGTTTGCGCTTCTGCAAACCCTTGCTTGGCAGCTCTGCGGAACCATTTCACGGCTTCCGTATCATCTTGCTTTACGCCCTGCCCTTGTTGGTACGCTACGCCGAGATTGAATTGTGCTTGTGCAAGTCCCTGCTCAGCAATCTTTACAAGCCTGTCGATATCCCTATCCGCTTCCAGAGCACGAGATTGCTGTTGCGGAAGCAGTGCAAAACAGGCAAACGCAAAAAATAATATTGCAGAGAGAATGATAATTTTTTTCTTCATATGCTTTTCCTGAAAATTTTCATTTTTTAACAGGAAGAATCATATCACGGCCTGAACTACGCCGCCAGCATGACATATTTCATTATTTTTAAAGGCTAAAATGCTATATTAGGGGGAGGCCAAAACCGCAGATTTCCTGAATTTTGATTCAAAAACGTGGAATTTGGTCGGAGGTGTTTTTTGTTAACCTTTGTTAATTTCGGCTAACCCCTTGATTTTAATGGTGCTGCTGGGGAGGATTGAACTCCCGACCTCACCCTTACCAAGGGTGCGCTCTACCACTGAGCTACAGCAGCGCAAAACATCCCTTATATAAACGCGCCTGCGCCGTGATGCAAGTCAAATCTTGCTTGACCTTACCGCGCCGCGCTTTTAATCTTTCTCCACTATGTCCGAAAAACAGGATCAGAAAAAACTGCGGCAGCAAAAACGCGAAGCCGCGTTGCGTGCCAATTTGCAACGGCGCAAACAGCAGGCGCGCGCGCGCAGCGATGAAACAACAAAACCGAAAGATAAGGGAGACAACTGATATGCCCATTATGCCCGATAGCTGGATTCGCGAGCAGTCCTTGCAAAACGGAATGATTACGCCGTTTTCAGAAAAACTCAGCAAGGACGGCGTGATTTCCTACGGCCTGTCTTCCTACGGTTACGATTGCCGCCTGTCCGACGAATTCATGATTTTTACCAATGTCGATAATGCGATTGTCGACCCCAAAAAATTTAACCCGAACAGCTTTGTCGAGCGCAAAACCGATATCTGCGTTATTCCGCCGAACAGCTTTGTCTTGTGCCGCACGGTTGAAACCTTCAAAGTGCCGCGCGATGTGCTGGTTGTCTGTCTGGGCAAAAGCACCTATGCGCGCTGCGGGCTGATCGTCAATGTCACGCCGCTGGAGCCGGAATGGGAAGGACAGGTGACGCTGGAGATTTCCAACACCACCCCCCTGCCCGCAAAAGTCTATGCGAATGAAGGCATTGCACAGTTTCTGTTTTTTAAGGGAGAAACGCCGTGCGAGATTTCCTATGCCGACCGTCAGGGCAAATATATGGGACAGGTCGGCGTGACTTTGCCCCGCATGTAGAAACATTCACATAACTTCACCCTTTTGTGTTATACTGGTTTTTTAGATAAACCCGTTTGAATAGATTATTGATATGGATGCAAATCCGGACAAGAAAAAGCCTTTGGTCATTGTCTATCACGCCGATTGTATCGACGGCGCGGCCAGTGCGTGGAGCATCGCCCGTGCATGGGATGCAGATGAAAACATGCCGGATCATGTCACCTATATCCCCTATGGCCATCATAACAGCGAAGAGGCGAAGGACGACATCCGCAAAGCCCTCAAACCGGATGCCCTGCTGTATTTTGCCGATGTTGCGCCGGATCCCGGCTTTCTTGACGAGATCCTCTCCCCCGACGGGCAGAGCCGCCCAAAGATTGCCGCCGTTCATATTCTGGATCACCATAAAAGCGCGCATGACATGCTGAAAGATTATGCTCCGCCCGCCTTTCCCGATCTTTTCTGTTCTCCCGCACTGAACATTCATATTGACCCTGCAAAACATTCCGCCGCGCGCATGATCTGGGAACACCTGATGCCGGACACCCCCGTGCCGCCCGTGCTGGATGTCATCGATAAAATGGACGGCGATGCCGCGGGACTGAAGACGGCAAAAGATTTTGCAGCCGCCGCACTGATCGATGCCCGCCCCGTTGACAACATCAAAAAATCCCTGCGCGGTCTGCGCAGCCTTGCAAAATTGAGTTTCAACCAGATGGCGGAAAAGGGGAAATATATCACCGCCACTGAAAAAAAGCGGATATCACGGCTGGTTCAGAACACACAATATGTCAGTATGCAGATTCTGCCGGATACCAAGCCGGTGAAAGTGCCGGTCGTCAATGTCAATGTCCAGCAATACGGACGGCGGATTTCGCAAAAACTCGTCGATATGGGTAAAGAGGCGGGATCAGGCGTTGCCTTTGCATGGTTTGTACAAAGCAACGGTGTCGTCAGCATGAGCATCCGCACCGACGGCACACCCGACGCGCAACAGGTCGCAGAACATCTGAAAAAGACGATGGGCGTGACAGGCGGCGGCCATGCCGGTGCGGGCGCAGTGCATTTTGAATCCCTGTTTGAATTCGCCCGTCAAATGCCGTTCGATTACGCAAAAAACGGAAACGACAAAGACACCGATGCCAACCCCGAAAAAAAGCCCCCGCCTCCGCCCTATACGGACCATACCGGAAAATTTCTGCACTGACCCTTCCGCGTTATTCCACCGTGACGCTTTTGGCCAGATTGCGCGGCTGGTCAACATCCGTGCCTTTCTGCACCGCCGTATGATATGCCAAGAGCTGCACCGGAATTGTATACAGGATCGGCGCAACAAACGGATCGGCTTCGGGAAGTTCGACCGTCCATGTGGCGATATTTTTCATCGATTTTATACCGCGCGCATCGGAGAGCAACAGAACCTTGCCGCCGCGTGCGACAACTTCCTCGGCATTGGAGGCGGTTTTTTCAAACAACTCGTCGTAAGGCGCAACCACAATCACGGGCACGTTTTCATCAATCAGCGCAATGGGGCCGTGTTTCATTTCACCCGCCGCATAGCCTTCGGCATGGATATAGGAGATTTCCTTCAGCTTCAAAGCGCCTTCCAGCGCAATCGGATAGGCCGCGCCGCGTCCCAGATATAAAACATCACGCGCCTTGGCAATCTCGCGGCTGAGTTTTTTGATCTCTTTATCATGGTTTAAAACCTCTGCCACGGCGGCAGGCAGATGGCGCAGCGCATCGGCCAGACGGCTTTCCTCTTCCTCCGTGATGGTTTTGCGTTCCCGCGCCAGCGCCAGCGTGATACAGGCCAGCGTTGTCAGTTGCGTTGTAAAGGCTTTGGTCGAGGCCACGCCGATTTCCGGCCCGGCCAGCGTCCGCAAAATATGGTCGGATTCCCGCTCGATCGTGCTTTCGACCGCATTGAGAATGGAGAGAATTTTCTGGTTCTGCGATTTGCAATAGCGCAGCGCCTCCAGCGTATCCAGCGTTTCTCCCGATTGCGAGACAAACAGCGCTGCGCCGCCTTCGGGCATCGGCGGCGTGCGATAGCGAAATTCGGAGGCGACATCGACTTCAACGGGAATTCGCGCCAGTTTTTCCAGCCAGTATTTGGCCACCAGCCCCGCATAATAGGCTGTGCCGCAGGCGCTGATCGTCAGGCGCGGCGTTTCGGCCAGCGCACGCAAAATATCTTCGGGAATCGTAATATGCCCCGTGGCCGGACGCACGAATGTGCCCAGCGTTTCACCGATCACGGCGGGCTGTTCGTAAATTTCTTTCAGCATGAAATGCTTGTATTTTCCCTTGCCGGTCAGCGCGCCCGACAGTGTGGTTTCACGGATTTCACGCATGATTTCTTTTCCGCCTGCCGCTTTGATCACAGCCCCCGCACCCGTGATCTCGACACGGTCGCCGTCTTCCAGAAAACAGATTTTATTGGTCATCGGCGCCAGCGCGTAAGCGTCGGAGGCCAGATACATTTCCCCGTCACCGTAACCGACGACCAGCGGCGTGCCCTGCCGCGCCCCGAACATAAATCCGTCCTCGCCCGTAAAGATCATGGCGACGGAAAACGCGCCTTCCAGCCTGTCGATACAGTCATTGGCCGCTTCAAGCGCCGTGCGCCCCTGACGGATATAATGCGACACCAGATGTGCAATCACCTCCGTATCGGTTTCCGTGACAAAACGGCACTGGCTTTGTTCCAGTTCGGATTTCAGCTCCTTGTAATTCTCGATAATGCCGTTATGCACGACGGCGACATGTTCCGTTGCGTGCGGATGCGCGTTATTCTCCGTCGGCATACCGTGTGTCGCCCAGCGCGTATGGCCGATGCCGACCATACCGGGCAGCGGGTCATTGGCGATTTTGTCAGCCAGATTAACCAGCTTGCCTTCAGCGCGGCGGCGCTCGATTGCACCGCCCACCAGCGTCGCCAGCCCTGCGCTGTCATAGCCGCGGTATTCCAGACGTTTCAGCCCTTCCACCAGACGGAGAGCCGCATTGTCCTGCTTGCCAACGATTCCGACGATTCCGCACATGGTTATTCTCCTTTATCCTGCTGCTTCTGCTTTTCTCTGAATTTTTTTGCCCATTCCTTGCGGATCAGCGTTTTTGCCCGTACGACGGCCAGCGCATC
>SKHU01000016.1 GCA_007116755.1 Alphaproteobacteria bacterium | reverse complement strand
TTATTGCCCCTCGCTGAGCATGTGATGCACGATGCTCATGACAAAAGGTGCGGTATTGGTCGCCATGGTCTGTACGCCGCGGGCGTTCGGGTGAACGCCGTCGCGCAAATTAAGCTGCGGCACCATGGCAACGCCTTCCAGAAAGAAGGGGTAAAGCGGTACATTATATTTTTGCGCCATTTCCGGATAGATACTGTCAAAAGCCCGAATATAGGCCTCTCCCATATTGCGCGGGGCTTTCATGCCCATCAGCGCGGCGGGTGTGTTGTTATCCTGCAGAATAGTCAGAATTTCATCCAGATGTTTGCGGGTGGCATTGATATCCAGGGCCCGCAATGCGTCATTCGCGCCGAGTGCGACGATTACAAGATGCGGATTGTCCTGCCGCAGATGAAAGGGCAGGCGGCGCAGGCCGGCTCGCATCGTATCACCGGATACGCCGCCGTTGATGATACGTGCGGGATAGCCGTAGCGGTGCAGAATGCTTTCCAGAACGGCCGGATAGGCCTCGTTCTGTTTCAGGCCGTAGCCCGAGGTCAGGCTGTCGCCGAGCACCAGAATGCGGAAATATCCGTCATCGGCCTTTGCCGTATTGCCAAAAGGCAGGCAAACAAGGTACAACATCATAAAAAATGCCGGAATAAAAAGCATCGCTTGTCGGAACATGGTACAGTACCCTTTTTTAAACACTTCCTTTGTTTTCAATTCCCCCCCCTCATCCGAGAAAGATGAACAGGAGATTTAGATGAATAAGAAAAAGAACAGTTTCATCTCCCTTCAGAATATCCGCTTATCCCTGAAAAGTGAAGCGGGAGAAGTACAGATTTTGAAAGGCATTGACCTTACGGTTGAAAAAGGCGAAACACTGAGCATCGTCGGCCCGTCGGGGGCAGGAAAGACCAGCCTTCTGATGCTGCTGGGCGGTCTGGAAAAACCGACGGCGGGAAAAATCGGAATTGCCGGTGCCGAGCTTTCGGAAATGAATGAGGAAGAGCTGACGGCGTTCCGCCGCGAACATACAGGGATCGTGTTCCAGAATTTTCATCTGATACCGACGATGACGGCGCTGGAAAATGTCGCTGTGCCGCTGGAATTCGCCCATGATCCCAAAGCGTTTGAAAAAGCGGCCGCCGCGCTTGAAAAAACCGGTTTGCAGGAACGGGTCAAACATTACCCGTCGCAGCTTTCCGGCGGCGAGCAGCAGCGCGTTGCGCTGGCACGCGCCTTTGTGACCGAACCGCATCTGCTTTTGGCCGACGAGCCGACCGGAAATCTTGACCGCGAAACCGGCGATAAAGTCATCCAGCTTTTGTTTGATCTGGCGCGGGATAAAGGTACAACCCTTGTTCTGGTAACCCATGATCCGGCGCTGGCGGAAAAATGCGACCGGACAATCGAAATCGCCGACGGGGTGTTGCGGCAATGAAAAACCTGCTTTTGGCATTGCGGCTGGCTCTGCGGGAAATGAAGGGCAGCCTCAGACACTTCCGCATTCTGCTTGTCTGTCTTGTGCTGGGTGTGGCGGCGATTGCCGGTGTGCAATCGATGACGCGCAGCCTGATGGACAGTCTGCGCCATGACGGGCGTTATATTCTCGGCGGCGATCTGTCGGTGCGCACGCTGGCCACTCCGGTGGAAGACCGGTATCTGGAGGAATTCCGCGGCTTCGGTGAGGTGACGATCAGCATGGAAACCCATGCGATGATCCGTGATGACGATGAAAGCGCCTCGATGCTGGCCGAGTTGAAAGCCATTGATGCCGCCTATCCGCTTTACGGTCAGGCGCGTTTTGTTGACGGGGACGGGCGGGAGATGGACAAAACGCCGCAGCAGATGGTCGCGCGGGGAGAAGACGGGTTGCACGGCGCAGCGGTGGAGCGCGACGTGCTGACGCAGATGGGGCTTGCTGTCGGCGATGTGATTCGCGTCGGGCGGGATCGGCTGCGTATCACCGGTATCATCACGCATGAACCGGACAGGCTTGGATCGTCGCGTTTTTCGATTTCACCGCGGGTGATGATGGATTACGGCGTGATTGCCGATGCCGGATTTACCGAGTTCGGCAACCAGATTTATTACCATCACCGGCTGAAAATTCCGGAGATACAGACGCTGACCGATCTGGAGGAAACACGGGCATATTTTGAAGATATGGAGCCGGAAGACATGCATTGGCGCGTGTACAGTTTTCTGGATGCAGCGCCGGGTCTGCGCCGCGCGGTGGAACGGCTGAATATTTTTCTGACTCTGATGGGGCTGACCGCGCTTTTGATCGGCGGGATCGGCATCGGCAATGCGACGGTGGCCTATCTGCAGCGTAAATATGATGTCATTGCCTCTTTTAAATGTCTGGGCGGCGCGCAGCAGACGGTCTTTCTGACCTATTTTATCCAGATGATTCTGGTGGCCGTGCCGGGGGTTGCGGCCGGGGTCGCTATCGGCGCGGCGTTGCCGCAATTCGTTACGCCGCTAATCACCGACCGGCTGGAATTGACGGCGCGGGTCGGTGTTTATCCGGATATTCTGGCTCTGGCGGCGGTGTACGGTTTTCTGATTGCGGCGATGTTTGTGATCTGGCCGGTGGCCAAGGCCTGCCGCGTGCGTGCGGCCGATCTGTTCCGCAGCCGCGTCATGTTGCCGCATAACCTGCCGGAGCGGCGCTATCTGGCCGTCATCGCAGCACTGGTGGCAGCATTAATTTTTCTGATTTTCTTTACGGTCGAGGAACGGCGCATGGCCGAGCACTTCCTTGTATTTTCGGTGGTGTCGTTGTTTGTGTTTATGCTGCTTTCCGCCCTGATCCGTTTTGTCGCGCGGCGTATCCGCATCCGCAATGCTCCGGCACTGCGCATGGCGGTGGCCAATCTTTACCGCCCCGGTAATACAACAACATCTGTTTTGATGTCGATGGGTTTCGGAATGGCGGTGATGGTTATGATCGCTATGCTGGAGGCAAATTTTTCGACAGCGCTGCAGCGCGATGCGCATGAGGAAACTCCGGCTTTCTATTTCCTCGATGTGCAGGACGAGCAGATTGAAGAATTCACGGAAATTGTGATGGCGACACCTTCGGCGCGTAATTTCCAGCTTATGCCTATTTTGCGCGGCCGTGTCGTATCCGCCAAAGGCATACCGTCGGAAGAGGCGCTGGTGCGCGAGGAATATCAATGGGTCATGCGCGGCGACCGCCGTTTTACCTATACGGCGACAGCACCGCCGCACGGGGAGATTGCCGCAGGAGAATGGTGGCCGGAAGATTACGACGGGCCGCTGCTGGTTTCGGTCTCACGCGATGTGGCGCTGGCTTTCGATGCAGGGGTCGGCGATAAGCTGACGGTGGAAATATTGGGGCAGCGTCTGGATGCGGAAATTGCCAATATCCGTGATATTCGCTGGACGAGCTTCACGATGAATTTTGCCATGACGTTTTCCCCCGGCATTCTGGAGATGTTCCCTGCCAATTATATTGCCACGGTTGTTGTTGATGAAGGGGACGAGATTGATTTGCAGAACCGTCTGGCGCGCGCGATGCCGAATGTAACCAGTGTGCGCTTGCGCGACGTTCTCGACACGGCGCAGAATCTGATGGGGCTTGTGGCGCAGGCCGTGCGCTACGGCGCAGCGGTGACGATCATTGTCGGGCTTCTGGTCTTGCAGGGCGGCATATTGTCGGGGCAGCAGCAGCGGCTTTATGATACCGTCATTCTAAAAGTTCTGGGGGTCGGACGCAGAAAACTCGGCGCGGTGTTCCTTGTGGAATACGGCGTTCTGGCTTTTGTTGTTATGCTGGTGGCAGGCGTTCTCGGGACGATGCTGTCTTACGGCGTGTTTGCGATCATCATGGATATGGTCTGGCGGTTCAGCTTCAGGGCGCTTTTGGAAATTTCCCTGCTCTGCGTGATTTTGACGCTGGCAATCGGGTATTTGAATATCCGGCATACGTTGTCTTACCGTCCGGCGGCGTTTTTGCGGCGGGAATAGGGACCGTATTATTTTTTCGGTTGCGCGTTGTTGCCGGCATTCATGGCGCGGAGTTTTTGCTGCGCTTTTTCAATTTCGGCTTTGTTTCCCAACTGGCGGAAGGAGGTGACGGCCGGTGCGGTCGCGGTTTTCAGATTGCCGTCTGCGTCGAGGTGTTCATGGCTTTCGGAGATTGTGGCGGATTCAAAATTAAAAATTTTGCGCAGGCGGAATCCCGTGCCGTCCTGTGTGATTTTGCAGATGCTGCCCGCATCCAGCTTTGCCCAGACCGTGCCGTCTTCCTCCTCCCTTACTTCCGCATCCGTTGCGGAGGAAGGCAGGGCTTTCTGCTGTTTTTCCTGCAATTCCTGTTTTTGTTGCAAACGGTCTTTTTGCGCCTGCTGCAGCATATCGCGTATGGTTTTGGTTTGCGCATATCTGATTACGCTGTCGCCGATAATGGTATCACGATAGCTGCACAGCATTTTCAGAATTGCGAAACTGTGTTGCTGGTCCTTATTATGGATTGCGGCCCATAACGGGTCCCGTCTTTGATTGTTTATTCTGATTCCATCGGTCTGTAGAAAAATCCCGGTAATTTCAGGTTTGGAATTTTTGCAGGCAGCACTCAGGAATGTGCGGTCTGCGGAAAATTCATAGGAAAAGTAATGATTTGGATCAAGCCAGTTTAGATCGGCATCTTTTTCCCGATACACGACACACATATAGGCGGTCAGCCAGGTGTCTCCGGTTTTTTCGATAGCTTTCAGCAGTATTTTGTGTCGTTTGTTCGTCGTTGTTTTATGTGCCTGTTGTGCTGTTTTCAGTTGTGATTTTTCCGGCGGCGGAATTTCAATGACAAAATCTTTTTTCGCATCGCCGATTTTCAGCGCGACATAAAGCGGTTCTTTGATCTGCGTCAGCAGCAGCGAGGACATATCCGAAAACGGCAGCGGATGATCCGGCGACAGCCCTTCGACCGCCGTATTTTTATCCGCGGTTTCACCTTCACTGTATCTTTCCCATTGCTCCTCCGGCATCACCACGACTGCCCCGCTTTCTGTGTCTGGGCGGCGTTCATTCCGCGCAGAACCTCCTGTGCTTCTTCAACTTCCTTGCGGCTGCCCAGCCGGTTGAAGGCGACGATATTCTGGGAGGACATATTCCGGACGCGGCCTTTTTCGTCGAGATATTCATGAATTTCCGACATTGTGCCGCTTTTGAAACTGAAAATCCGGCGCAGACGAAAACCATCACCATCCTCGGTCAGTTTGCAAATGCTGTGCGCATCCAGTTTTTTCCAGACAGCGCCGTCTTCCGTAACTTCAGATTCCGCGTTTTTTGTGTTTTCAACGACTGTTTCCGGCTCCGCGACCGGTGCCGTAACGCTTTTCCACATAGCTTTCTGCGTGTTGCGTGTCTGTGTCAGCAGATCGCGCATGGTTTTGGTTTTTGCGTTGTCGATAACGGTGTCATTGATCCGGATATTTTTATAGAGGCACAACATCTCCATAATTTTCCGGCTTTCTTCCAGATCTTTATTTTGTGTCGCTTTGTACAGGGCAAAGGAG
>SKHU01000135.1 GCA_007116755.1 Alphaproteobacteria bacterium | reverse complement strand
GCGCGGGTGAAATTGCCGTCACGCTGGGCGCGTTCCAGTTCGATCCGCGCATGATCGAGTTCCTCGGTCAGTTTTTGCGCGGCGTTCAGCTTGTCCTTTTCCTCTTCCCATTGTGCGGTGAGATAGGAGGATTCCGATTCCAGATCTTCCAGCTCTTTTTCCAGCTTTTCCAGACGGTCGCGGCTGGCCGCGTCTTTTTCCTGTTTCAAGGCTTCGCGCTCGATTTTCAGCTGGATGATGCGGCGGTCAAGCTCGTCAAGTTCCTCGGGCTTGCTGTCCGCCTCCATCCGCAGGCGCGAGGCGGCCTCGTCCATCAGATCAATCGCCTTGTCGGGCAGGAAACGGTCGGAAATATAGCGGTTGGACAGCATCGCCGCCGCCACCAGCGCCGAATCGGTGATGCGCACGCCGTGGTGCATTTCGTATTTCTCTTTCAGGCCGCGCAGGATGGAGATCGTGTCCTCCACCGTCGGCTCGGCAACATAAACCTGCTGGAAACGCCGCTCCAGCGCCGCGTCTTTTTCGATATGTTTGCGGTATTCGTCCAGCGTCGTTGCGCCGACCATGCGCAGCTCGCCGCGCGCCAGCGCGGGTTTGAGCATATTGCCCGCATCCATTGATCCTTCGGCCTTGCCTGCGCCGACCAGCGTGTGCAGCTCGTCCAGAAACAGCACGACATCGCCTTCGGCGCTGCGGATATCGTCCAGCACCGCTTTCAGCCTTTCTTCAAAATCGCCGCGGAATTTCGCACCGGCCAGCAGCGCGCCCAGATCCAGCGCCAGAAGACGTTTGTGCTTCAGGCTTTCCGGCACATCGCCGTTGATAATGCGCAGCGCCAGACCTTCGGCGATGGCGGTTTTTCCAACGCCCGGCTCGCCGATCAATACAGGGTTGTTTTTGGTGCGGCGTGACAATACCTGTATGACGCGGCGGATTTCCTCGTCGCGGCCGATCACGGGGTCAAGCTTGCCCTCGCGCGCGGCTTCGGTCAGATCGCGGGAATATTTTGCCAGCGCCTCGTATTTGTCCTCCGCTCCGGCGGAATCGGCGGTTTTGCCGCGGCGCAGCTCATTAACGGCCTTGTTCAGCGCTGTGGGCGTGACTCCGGCGTTTTCAAGAATTTCATATGTGCCGTATTGTTTTTCCACGCTCATCGCCTGCAGGATGCGCTCCAGCGTGATGTATTTGTCGCCCGATTTTTCCGCCATCTGTCCGGCCTTGTCGACCAGCTTGGCCAGTTCGGTGGATATATGTAGCTGTTGCGCGCCGCTGCCCTCGACGGCGGGGAATCCTGCGATTTTCTGCTCTGTCGCCTCTGCGGCGGCTTCAACATCGCCGCCGGCTGCCGTAATCAGGCGCGGAATAACGCCGCTGTCATCCATCAGCAGGGCGGCCAGCATATGTTCGGGGTTCATAAATTGGTGGTTGTTACGCAAGGCCAGCGTCTGTGCGGCCTGAAACGCACGCTTGGTGCGGTCGGTCAGTTTTTCGAAGTCCATTCTTAGGCCCTCCTTAATATATATGTTCTTTCTCTCACAGGATTCTGCCATAGACATCCCGGAATCGGAACCCGCTTATTGCAGCATCCCGATATTTTTATTGTAACATATTTTTTTGTATTTTGGAAAAAAACAGCTTTTATATTGACAGAATGCGCAGGATCGCGCTATAAACCGTGCTTCGGTAAGAGATTCTGCCGGATCCTGCGTATCAGGACGCGGAAACCGGCATTAAAAAAGAAAAAACGGAGCATTAAAATGAAACGTACATTTCAGCCCAGCCGCCTTGTCCGCAAGCGCCGCCACGGTTTTCGCAGCCGCATGGCCACAGTCGGCGGCCGCCGCGTATTGAGCAACCGCCGTCAAAAAGGGCGCAAGCGTCTTTCCGCTTAAAACCCGGCGGGAGGGAGGATTCCCTTATGCCAGAAATCACCATAGTTAAAAAACGCGCGGATTTCGTTCGTGCTGCGCAAAGCGGCTTTAAAAAAGTCACACATAATATTGTTGTGCAATATCTTCCGCATGAAACGGCACAGGAAACGTCGGAGAGAAAAATCCGTACGGGTTTTACCGCCAGCCGCAAAACCGGCAATGCCGTGCGGCGCAACCGCATCAAGCGGCGTTTGCGTGCATTGGCGCGCGAGATTCTGCCGGAATTTTTTGCAGAAGACGGCGTACGCGGCGGCGATGTCATTCTGATCGGGCGTTACAGGGCAGCGGAAGCACCGTTCGGCGAATTGCGCCGCGATTTGCGCTATGCGCTGAAAAAACTCGCACAGGCGGCAGAGGTGCGGGACGCATGATCAAAAAAATCTTTCTGCTGCCGATCAAATTTTATCAATATGTGATTTCGCCGCTGACGAATCCTTGCTGCCGCTTTATGCCGACATGTTCCTGTTACGCCCGCAGGGCGGTCGAAAAACACGGCGCATTGCGCGGCGTATATCTGTTTTGCATCCGTTTTGCCAAATGCCATCCCTGGGGGCCGCACGGCTATGATCCCGTGCCGGATGATTTTCACTGGAATCCGTGGAAGAAAACAGGTAAAACTCATGCAAAACAATCTGCAGACAGCGCCAGAATAAAAAACAGAATAAAAACCGGACAGATCCGAAAACGAAAGAGATTTTCCCGATGACACCGCCGAATATGCCCCGCCGCCCTGAAGACCCGCGCGATCTGCCGCCCGGCAATCTGATTATTGCGGTGGTGCTGTCGATGGCGGTTATGGCGGTGTTTTTCATTTTTTTCGAACAGCCGCGCCGCGAGGCGCTGTATGCACAGCATCAGGCCGCGCTTGAAATCGAACGCGAAGCCGAAGAACTTCGTCAGGCCGAAGAGGAAGAGCGCCGTATCCGGCAAATGGGGGAAGCGCGCCGCCGCGCCGCCGAATCCGGTATTGATTTTGATGAAGGCAGTCTTATTTCCGAAGACGGGGAGATCAATCTCTGGGATTTGATAGAAGAGTCCGAACCGGAACCCGAACCCGAACGGGTGAGTTTCACCACAGGGCGGCTGGAAGGATCAATCTCGCCGCGCGGCGGCCGTATCGATGATTTGCAACTGCTCGGGCATTACGAAACGGTTGAGCGCGACAGACGCGTCAGCCTGTTTACGCCGGAAAGACCCGTTCTGGCCACCGAGGAGGATGAAGAAGCCTATTCCCTGCGTCGTCCCTATTTTGCGGAATTCGGCTGGGTGTCACGCGACGGCGCAACTGTTCCTGATGCAGACACGGTCTGGACGGTCGAGGAAGCCGGTCCGGCCACAGACCGCGAGGATATGGCCTGGCGCACAGTATTGAGCTGGGATAACGGGGAGGATCTGATCTTCCGCAAAATTATCTCCGTCGATCACGATTACATGTTCCATGTCGCGCAGGAGGCACGCAATTACGGCAATCGCAGCCGTACGCTGCATCCTTACGGTATGCTGCGCCGTCACGGCAAGCCGATCGATTATATGGGGTTTTTCATCCTGTATGAAGGACCGATGGGCTGGATCGATGACGATATGGAGTATCTCAAATACGACAGGCTCAATCTGGGCGGCACGCAGAATTTTGATGATGCGCGCGGCTGGATCGGTTTCACCGATAAATACTGGTTTTCCGCGCTGATTCCCGCCGATCTGCAATCGCGCGGCAATATTCGCTACCGTCGCGACGGGACACCCGATTCGGTGACATATCAGACGGATATCACCGCAAGCGGCTATCATCTGCCGCCGGGCGACGCGGCACGGCACGAAATGCGGCTTTACGCCGGTGTTAAGGATGTGCGCGTGCTGAGAAAATATCAGAAAAACTACGGAATCCAGAATCTGGAACTGGCGATTGATTTCGGTATCTGGTGGATTTTGACCAAGCCGATGTTTCTGTTGCTGACATGGCTGGGCGAGACTACGGGGCATATCGGTATCGGCATTCTGGTTCTGACGGTGATTTTGAAAATCCTGACTTTTCCGCTGAGCAACCGCGCCTTTACCTCGATGTCGAAAATGTCGATTCTGGGGCCGCATATGCGTGTGCTGAAAGAACGTTACGGCCATAACCGTGAACGTATGCAGCAGGAATTGCTGAATCTGTATCAGCGGGAGGATATTAATCCGCTTTCGGGGTGCTGGCCGATGCTGATCCAGATTCCGATTTTCTTCTCGCTCTATAAAGTTATTTTGACCAATGTCATGTTGCGGCATGTGCCGTTCTGGGGCTGGATCGATGATTTGTCGGCGCGCGACCCGACAGCGTTTTTCAACCTGTTCGGTTTGTTGCCCTATAACGTACCGGTCTGGATGAGTATCGGCGCGTGGCCGTGTCTGATGGGGCTCAGCATGTACTGGATGAATCGCATGAGCCCGAAACCGACGGATAAAACGCAGGCGATGATCAAGAACTATTTCCCTTATCTTTTCACCATTATTCTGGCACCTTTTGCCGCAGGTCTGGTGATTTACTGGACGTGGAACAACGTGCTGACCGTCTTCCAGCAATATGTGATTATGCGGAAGCTTGGCATACCTGTTTCCCTTATTCGCGGCCGTCTTGACAATCCGGCGGCCGAAGCGCAGGAGCTGGAAAAGAAAATCCGCGCCGAATATGATGAGGAGGAAGCAGAGGGAGACCCTGAAAATGCCGAATCCGGAGAGGCGGGGGAAAATGCCAGCCGCAAAAAACGCCGCAAAAAGAAACAGGACGGTGATGCGGACAGGCAGGACAGCGGTTCTTCCGGCAAAAAGAAGAAGAAAAAGAAAAAGAAGAGAGAGCGTTAGGCGGATTTTATGACGGATGCGACCGGCGAAATTGATACGGATGAAGCGGAAGAAGCGCGTCTGAAAGAAATCAGGCAGATGTTTTCCGGTAATTGTGAATTTATTGCCGGCGCGGCGACAGTGGAGCGCCTGCCTGATACCTCCGTGCCGGAAGTCGCGTTTGCCGGACGATCCAATGTCGGAAAATCCAGCCTGTTGAATGCGCTGACAGGGCAGGCCTCGCTGGCGCGTACCTCGCATACGCCGGGGCGTACGCAGCAGTTGAATTTCTTTGCACCGGGTGACGGGCGCGTGCGGCTGGTCGATCTGCCCGGCTACGGCTATGCGCGCGCCGCCAAAAGCGATGTAAAGGAATGGAACAGGCTGATCCGCGACTACCTGAAATTCCGCCCCAATCTGCGCCATGTCTATGTGCTGGTCGATTCCCGCCACGGGCTGAAAGACAGCGATATTGAAGTGATGAAGCTGCTGGATGCGGCGGCGGTGGCCTATCAGATCGTGCTGACAAAATCGGATAAAATGAAAAAAGCCGCATTGGACAAGGTTGTTGAAAATGTTGCGGCAAAGCTGACAAAACACCCCGCCGCTTTTCCCGTCCCGCATATCACCAGCGCACATAAAAAAGACGGAATTGAAATCATGCAAAAGATGATCCTGAAAATCGCCAAAAGCGAAGCATGACGGAATTCACAGGGTTTTGCCCTTTAATCCGTCAGGTCTTCCCAGAGGTCTTTGACCTTTTTGAAGAATTTATGCACTTTCGGCGTATTTTTCTCGGTTTCGGCCTCGGCGAATTCCTCCAGCAGTTCTTTCTGGCGCTTGCTGAGCTGCACCGGTGTTTCCACCGCCACCTCGACATAGAAATCGCCGCGTGCGGTCGAGCGCAGAATGCGCATCCCCTTGCCTTTCAGCCGGAAATGGCGGCCGCTTTGCGTGCCTGCGGGAACGCTGAGTTTTGCGCGTTTGCCATCGATTGTCGGCACTTCCACCTCGCCGCCCAGCGCCAGCGTTGTAAAGGAAACGGGGACTTTCGCATAAAGATCGGCGCCTTCGCGGCGGTAAAACTCATGCGGCCGCACCGAAACGAAAATATAAAGATCGCCTGCGGGCCCGCCGCGTACACCGGCCTCGCCCTCGCCGGACAGCCGCATCCGCGTGCCGTCCTCAATCCCTTGCGGAATAGTGACTTCCAGCGATTTATCGCGGCGCACGCGTCCCTGACCGCTGCAATCGCCGCACGGGTCCTTGATCGTCTGTCCTGCGCCGTGACAGGAGGGGCAGGCGCGTTCCATCGTAAAAAATCCCTGCTGCGCGCGTACACGTCCCAGACCGCCGCAATATTCGCACGTCACGGGTTTTGATCCTTTTTTCGCGCCGCTGCCGCCGCATGTGTCGCAACCGTCCCACGTCGGCACTTTGACGGAGACATCCGTGCCTTCGAAAGCCTCTTCCAGCGTGACGGAGACCTCATAGCTGATATCCGCGCCGCGCCGCGCCGTCGTACCGCCGCCGCGTGTCTGTCCTGCGCCGCCCATGAACTCGCCGAACATTTCCTCGAAAATATCGGAAAAATTCGCGCCGCCCATACCGCCCATATTCGATTGTGAAAAGCCGCCAAAACCGCCGCCGGCACGGCCACCGCCGCCCATGCCCTGTTCAAAAGCGGCATGTCCCATGCGGTCATAGGCCGCACGGCGCTGCTGGTCTTTCAGAATTTCGTAGGCTTCACCGATTTCCTTGAATTTCCCCTCCGCCTCCTGAGAGTCCGGATTGCGGTCGGGATGGTATTTCATGGCCAGCTTGCGGTAGGCTTTTTTCAGCTCTTCCGGTGTGGCCGATTTTGAAACGCCCAGAACTTCGTAAAGGTCTCTTTTTGCCATTTTTCCATTTCCGTGCAAGCCGCTGTCATTCCGAGGCGAAGCCGAAGAATCTTATAGCGCTATTCGCGGGATATCCTTCGGCTTCGCTCAGGATGACGTTTTATTCAGTCAGTTTAAGCGGATTTGCTTTTCTTGCCGCCGCTTTTCTTGGATTTTTTGTCGCTTTCCTCCTCGTCCACTTCGGTGAATTCGGCATCGACGACATCAGGGTCGTCCTTGCCGTCTTCAGCCTCTGCGGAAGCGGATCCGCTGTCATCACCGCCACCGGCTGCAGCCGCATCTTCCTGCTGCGAACGGTAGAGCGCCTCGCCGAGCTTCATCGACACCTCCTGCAGCGCCGTCAGTTTCTCGCCAATAGCCTCGGTATCCTCGCCTTCCATTGCCTCTTTCAGATCGGCAAGGGCGGATTCAACGGCGGTTCTGTCGCCGGCGGGAACTTTGTCACCGATATCCTCCAGCGTTTTTTCCGTTGTATGGATCAGACTTTCCGCGCGGTTACGGGTTTCGACCGTCTCGCGGCGTTTTTTATCGGTTTCCGCATTGGCTTCGGCATCTTTCACCATTGTCTCGATATCCGCATCCGACAATCCGCCGGAGGCCTGAATACGAATTTGCTGTTCCTTGCCGGTGGCGTTATCTTTTGCGGAAACCTGCACAATACCGTTGGCATCAATGTCGAACGTCACCTCGATTTGCGGCATGCCGCGCGGGGCGGGCGGAATGCCGACCAGATCGAACTGGCCGAGCAGTTTGTTATCGGCAGCCATTTCCCGCTCGCCCTGAAAGACGCGGATGGTGACAGCGCTCTGGCTGTCCTCCGCCGTCGAGAAGGTCTGCGATTTTTTCGTCGGGATGGTCGTATTGCGATCGATCAGACGTGTGAACACGCCGCCGAGCGTTTCGATTCCCAGCGATAGCGGGGTCACGTCGAGCAAAAGCACGTCCTTGACATCGCCGGAGAGAACACCGCCCTGAATCGCCGCACCGTTGGCAACGACCTCATCGGGGTTAACGCCTTTATGCGGCGCACGTCCGAAGAATTTCTCGACGGTTTCCTGAATTTTCGGCATACGCGTCATGCCGCCGACCAAAATCACCGCATCGATTTCCGAGGCTTTGATGCCTGCGTCTTTCAGCGCGGCTTTGCACGGTTCCAGCGAGCGTTTGACCAGATCCTCGACCAGCGCTTCCAGCTTGGCACGCGTCAGTTTGACGTTCAGATGTTTCGGGCCCGACTGGTCTGCCGTGATAAAGGGCAGGTTAACCTCTGTCTGTGTGGTGGAAGACAGCTCGATTTTTGCCTTTTCCGCCGCCTCTTTCAGGCGCTGCAAGGCCAGCTTGTCGTCGCGCAGATCAATGCCGTTTTCCTTTTTGAACTCGTCGGCAAGATAATCAATAATGCGCAGATCGAAATCCTCACCGCCGAGGAAGGTATCCCCGTTGGTGGCTTTCACTTCAAATACGCCGTCGCCGACTTCCAGAATGGAGACATCAAACGTTCCGCCGCCAAGGTCGTAAACGACAATCGTGCCGCTATCCTCGCGATCAAGGCCGTAAGACAGCGCTGCCGCCGTCGGCTCGTTGATAATACGCAGAACTTCCAGCCCTGCGATTTTTCCGGCATCTTTTGTTGCCTGACGCTGGCTGTCGTTGAAATAGGCCGGTACGGTGATCACGGCTTTTTCGACTTTTTCGCCCAGATGCGCTTCCGCGGTTTCTTTCATTTTCTGCAGAATAAAGGCGCTGATCTGGCTGGGGGCGTATTTTTTGCCGTCCACCTCGACCCACGCATCGCCGTTATCGCCTTTGACGATATTATACGGCGCTTTTTTGCGCAT
Source organism: Alphaproteobacteria bacterium (assembly GCA_007116755.1). GTDB lineage: Bacteria > Pseudomonadota > Alphaproteobacteria > Micavibrionales > CSBR16-224 > CSBR16-224. Next base: position 10,291 of record SKHU01000135.1, on the reverse strand, counting down.
TTCCTTAACCTCCGGCTCGTCAAAACGACGGCCGATCAGACGTTTGATCGCATAAAGCGTCTTGTCCGGATTGGTGACCGCCTGCCGCTTGGCGGGCTGGCCGACCAGCATTTCATCGCCTTCGGCAAATGCGACCATCGACGGCGTGGTGCGCGTGCCTTCGGCATTTTCAATCACTTTGGGGGAATCGCCGTCCATAATGGCGACGCAGGAATTTGTCGTACCGAGATCGATACCGATAACTTTACTCATGGCTTTTCTCCTTGTGGCAAATATTTCAAGACAATCCCGACAATCCGGCGATTATCTTTTATTCCCTGCTCCGCAAAAACGCCTTGAAACCGCCTTTTGCGAAACGCTTTTTTCATCGGAACTATACGCATTTCCCATTGAACATGCAAGCGCCGATAATTTTATTATACCACAAATTCCCCGCAACGCAATATTTCTTACGGAAAATAACGGGAGATATTGCACATACAGCTTATTTACGCTATAGGCTTTTGGCTGTAGAATAAACGGGCAATTGCATTTCTTTTCTTTGACCAAGGACAGATAAAAAATATGGACAAGCTGAAAATCGAGGGCGGGTATCCGCTGAACGGGGAAATCGTCATCGGCGGGGCGAAAAATGCCGCGCTGCCGCTGATGTGCGCCGCACTTTTGACGGAAGAATCTCTGGTGCTGGACAATGTGCCGCATCTGCAGGATATCAGCTCTTTGATCGCACTGCTGGAGGATATGGGTGTGACAACGCAGCGCGAGGAAACGCGGCTGACGCTGACGGCGAAATCCGTGCCGCGCACGCTGGCCTCTTACGATCTGGTGCGCAAAATGCGTGCGAGCGTACTGGTGCTGGGGCCGCTGCTGGCGCGTTTCGGCACGGCGGAAGTATCATTGCCGGGCGGTTGTGCCATCGGCACGCGCCCTGTTGACCTGCATATTTCCGCATTGGAGCAGATGGGCGCGGAGATCGAGATCAGGGACGGCTATATCCATGCACGCACCGCGCCGGAAGGACGGTTGCGCGGTGCGGAGATTGTTTTTGCGAAAAAATCCGTCGGCGCAACGGAAAATCTGCTGATGGCGGCAACGCTGGCGGAGGGGAAAACCGTACTGCATAACGCGGCGCTGGAGCCGGAAATTACCGATCTGGCCGCATGCCTGACGAAAATGGGTGCGAAAATCAGCGGCGCGGGCGGAGAGACGATTGAAATCGAAGGGGTTGAAACCCTGTCGGGTGCAGCACATACCGTGATTCCCGACCGTATCGAAACCGGCACTTATGCGATTGCCGCAGCGATGGCGGGCGGCACGGTGGTTTTGAAAAATGCGCGGCTTGATTTGCTGGCGGCGCTGGTGCCGGTCTTGCAGGAGGCGGGGGTGAGTATCGAGGAAAACGAAAACGGCGATATTACCGTATCGCGGCGCGGCAACAGGCTGAATGCGGTGGATATCACAACCGAACCCTATCCCGGTTTTCCGACCGACCTGCAGGCGCAGCTGATGGCGATGCTGACCGTTGCCGACGGCGCGGGAACGGTGCGCGAGACAATTTTTGAAAACCGTTTTATGCATGTGCCGGAATTGATGCGGATGGGAGCGGATATTACCGTGCACGGGTCTTCGGCGCTGGTGCGCGGCGTGACGCGGCTGAAAGGTGCGGAGGTGATGGCGACGGATCTGCGCGCCTCGGTTTCTCTGGTGCTGGCGGCGCTGACGGCAAACGGCACGACAACGGTCAACCGTATCTATCATCTTGACCGCGGCTATGAGGCGCTGGAGGCAAAACTCGGTGCCTGCGGCGCAAAGCTGGAGAGAATCGCGGCGTAAGGCGTTTCTTAAAGCTGCCTAACGCTTTACGGATATATCAGATATAGGAAATTTCAAGCGAAACGTAACGTGCGCCTTGTCCGGTATCGATCGCCATGTCACCGGTCAGGGCCACGCCGGTGTTGACGCGGTCGCCCGAAGGCAGAAAGCGGCGCGCACCGGCTGTTCCCGTGCCGTCGCAGGCAACGGCAATATCGCGATTGTTGCGTGCCGTGCCGATCAGCGCCCGTTCGGGCAGAATATCGCAGGATAAAAACGCCGATTCTCCGTCACCGCCGAAGAAGGTCACCGCCGCCTGACGGAACACCACGCGGTTGTCTGTTGCCGTATCATCCGTGAAGGGCAGGGTAAAACGTTCATGCTCGACCTTGACATAGACGGCCTGCACAAAACTGCTGTTTGCATTGATGACAGAGGCTTCACGTGATCCGGTAGTCTCATGGACATCGGAACCTGTGGCCGCTTGCGGCGGAAACACTGCCAACAGAATCGCAACAGCAAAAACCGGCAGCAAAAACCGGGCTTTGGCGCAAAATGCCGCCAGCCCGTTTGTTTTTTTGGTGAAATGCCGGTTTGTCATTGTTTTCTTTGCCGCCTTTCCGCCTCATGAAGGAAGGAGGGGAGGCCGGAGATTATCCGGCGCACCCCGCATCAATTGCAATCAGTTATAGACGATGGTGACGTCAATCGGTACGCCGCCGGCCGTATCGGTCGAGTAGTTGCCCGCGCCGAAATTGCTTGCACCAACGCCCGTAATCCGTCCACCGAACAGAAACGCATCCTCGCCCGTTGAACCAAGCTCATAGGTCAGCGCCGAAGTGCCGATTCCGTCGCAGCTTCCCGTGGCAAAAGCCGTCGGGCTGAGCGAATGTGTCACCTGCACCGCATCGATCCCGATTGTGGAGTTCTCATCTGTTACATCGGCCAGAACCGCCGAATTCGAACATTGTACCTGCACGGTCTCGCCGCTTGTGCCGGCTGTGACATCAACGCGTGCCGGAACGCCGCCTGCGCCCGAACCCGAGAAAACACCGGTGTAAGCCAGAGCACCGTCTGTACCAAGCGATACAGAGTCACCGGCGCCTGTCGGCGGACCGCTGAATTCGACAATGCCGAATTCCATATCGGCAACGACATCAATCTCGATTACGGTCAGAAACTGTACCGAAGCGTGAATGACATCATCCGCCGCCTTTGCGACAAGCGGCAATGCGACAAGCCCGACTGCGGCGCACATAGTGAGGGTTTTGAAAACTTTATTGAAAGACATGATGCGGGTCTCCTTTCCCTTTTAAGCAAAGCTCTGTTTATCAAAGCCCTTATTTTTAAAAACAAATGTTTCGTTGTTACGTATTGTATCGTCTTGTCGTTTTTTGAGCGGGTGTGCCGGAACGGCAACTTTAAGAGAACACTAAAGAAAAGTGCTTTTCTGACGCGCCCGCCGCAAAACAAATGTTTCCGGTCTTCTCAGCAGGCACCTGACAAATACTATTGTATGACAGGTTCCTATCTCTATTCAAGCACGGATTCAGTATAGAAAGTGTTAATTTTTCTTAATATTATCGAAAATTTATAAAAAATTTTATGGAATAAAAGTAAGGATTTTTCGAAGAATAGCGGTTTTTTGCGGTGTAAAAGGGTTTTTTTGGAAAATTTCGTGCGTTTTATGTATCGGTACGCCTTGGGTAACGGCCATGGAAAGTATAAGGATTTTTCTTTTATTGCGGAATTGGATAGAATAAACAAGGATCGGCTCGGGAAAACTTAAGGTGGCAAAGATGACGATTGCAGAAATTGTTCTGGACGAGAGTTTGAACAATATCCGTCTGGCGCCGGAGATCGAGCGGGAACGCGCGATTGCCGTGCAGGATCTTCTCTACCGCAATGTTTTTCAAAACGGCAAAACGGATGCGCCGTGCCGGCTTTGCCTGTCGCTGCAAAACCGCGCCGTACGGTTTGATCTGGCAGAAAAGAACGGCGGGGAAACGGCGGATTTCTGCATCTCTCTCTCGCCGTTCCGGCGGCTGATCAAGGATTATTTTCTGGTCTGCGAGAGTTACTATAAAACCGCCCGCCGTGCCTCGCACGCGCATATCGAGGCGATTGATATGGGACGCAGGGCTTTACATGACGAAGCCGCCGCGCTATTAAAGACAAAACTTTCGGAACGCGGGATAAAAACGGATTTGCCAACAGCACGGCGTTTGTTTACACTCATATGCGTTCTGCATATACGTATTATCTATTAACAAAAACAACGATCTCAGGAAAATATGTCGGAAAAAGAAGATTTGATGGAATTCGAAGGGGTGGTCACAGAGCTGCTGCCCAATGCGATGTTCCGCGTTAAAATCGAGGCGAATGAACACGAAATCCTCGCCCATACATCGGGAAAAATGCGCAAAAACCGCATCCGCGTACTGGTCGGCGACCGTGTCACGATTGAAATGACCCCTTACGATCTCAGCAAAGGGCGCATCACTTTTCGCCACAAATAAATTTCAAGGACGGCTGTTATGGCGCGTTTGATTCTGGCCTCCGCTTCCCCTCGGCGTCTGCAATTGCTGGCGCAGATCGGCATCCGCCCTGACGAGGTGATTCCGGCCGAAATCGACGAAACGCCGTATCTGCGTGAAAAACCGGGCGATTACGCATGCCGTGTTGCGCTGGGCAAGGCCGGGGCGGTGGCCGCAGCGTCTCAACAGGGGGCGGGCGCCGCATGTTTTATTCTGGCGGCGGATACGGTTGTGGCCTGCGGACGGCGCATTCTGCCGAAAGCGGAGGATAAAGACACGGCGCGGCAATGTCTTGCGCTGCTGTCGGGGCGGCGGCACCGCGTCTATGGCGGTATCGCGCTGATTGCGCCGGAGAGAAAACCGCTGCTGCAGCTGGTGCAGAGTATCGTCAAATTCAAGCGCCTGTCGGAAAAAGAGACGGACGAATATCTCGAATCCGGCGAATGGCGCGGCAAGGCGGGCGGCTATGCCATTCAGGGGCTGGCGGCGGCGTATATTCCGTTTCTGCGCGGCTCCTACAGCAATATCGTCGGCCTGTCTTTGCCGGAAACACGCAATATGCTTTACGGAGCGGGGTATAAAAACGATGTTTGATGTCTATATGGAAGTGATCGAAGGGCAGAACCACGCCGCCGTTGTCAGTCACAAGACCGGCAAAATGGAGGATATTTTTCTCGATTACCCGCGCGGCTATGCGTTTCATACACCGAAATGGGCGGCGATCTATTACGGCAAGGTCACGCAGGTCGATACGCGGCTGAACGCGGCTTTTGTCGATCTGGGCAACGGCAAACAGGGTATTCTGCCGGCCAAGCATTTCTGGAAGCCCGTCGGCACAAAAGGTTCGGGGCCGCCGAAACACAGGGATATCTCCTATCTTGTCGGCACGGGGGAATGGCTGTTTGTGCAGGTCAAGGCGGAAGGACACGACACGGATGAGGAATTGCACAGAAAACTCGCGCGTCTGACAACAAAAATCCGCATTCCGGGGCGCTCCCTGCTCTACAGCCCGAATGTGGTCGGGATTTTCTCCTCGCACTGGATCAACGACCGCGAAGAAGCGTTTATTGGCGAAAAGCTGCGCAAACGCCATCCGCGCGGCGGCTGGGTCATCCGCCAGATGGCACCCGACCTGCCCGATGACGTTCTGTATTGCGAAGCCGATCATCTGGTCGAAGAATGGGAGGCGGCCAAAGATGCCGCCCGCGAGGCGCGCGATGCGCAAAAACCTGCCCGTGTCTGGGATGCGCCCGATGCGATCGAGCGGGTCTTTATCGATTACGCCCGTCGCGGCATTGACCGTATCGAGGTTATGACGCGCCAGCAGGCCGCGCATGCGCGGCTGTGGACGGAACGTTTTGCCCCCGATCTGACGGACAAAATTTTCGTGGCCGAATTCTCGCCGCAGGATCGCGTCAAATCGCTGTTCGAGGCGCACGGCATCCATTCCGCGATGGAATTGTTGAACGAGCGCACCGTTTATCTGCCGTCCGGCGGCAATATCGTGATCGAGCGCACACAGGCCTGCGTTGTCATCGACATCAATGCCGGCCCGTCCGATTCCTATACCGCCAATATGGAGGCGGCAGAAGAGATTATGCGCCAGATCCGCATCCGCAATCACAGCGGCATCATTATCTGCGATATGATTTCCAGCGATAAAGGCACGCGCAACCAGCTTGTGACCGCTTTTGAGGAGAACGGGCGTTTCGACCCCGCCGACCCGCAGGTGCACGGGCTGACGCGGCTGATGATGATGGAAATGACGCGCCGCCGCCGCTCCGCCTCGCTGCGCGACAAAACCTCGGTTATCGCCGATAAATTCCCCGGCAATAAATAAACCGTACAGGAACGGCCTATGCTGCTGTGCAGTATTTTTTTGCTTTGCCCCCTTGTAATTTGCCGCCAAAACTGTGAAAACAGAAGGAGAGTTTCCTGATAATATCAAGGCTTGGGATATGTGCGGTGTCATCGGTATTGCCGGATCTGCAAAATCCGCAAAAAGCGGGGCGGAATATCGCGCGGCTTATGAAGCCTATCGCGGCCTTTTGACGCTGCAGCACCGCGGACAGGATGCGGCGGGTATCCTTTCTTATGACGATTTGTCGAAAATGTTTTATCAAAAGCGCGACCTTGGTCTGGTCGCGCAGGTTTTCGACCGTGACAATATCGAAAATCTGACAGGGCAGATGGCCATCGGCCATACGCGCTATGCGACAACGGGCGGCAACAGCCGCCGCGACATCCAGCCGCTTTTGACCGGTGCGCCGTTCGGGCTGGGCATGGTGCATAACGGCAATATCGTCAATCACAAAATGCTGGCGCAAAAACTCACCGCCGATCTCAAACGTCAGCTTCTGACCGAAAACGATCTGGAAGTGCTGCTTTATTACTGGAGCCATTATCTGCTGGGCGGGCGCGATGTGCATAAAGACAGTTTTTCTTTTGAGAATATGCAGCGCGCAACAGAAATGATTTTTGAAAATTTCCGCGGCGGCTATGCGGTGATCGGCCTTGTCGCGCAAAGCGGCATGGTCGCCTTCCGCGATCCGCACGGGCTGCGGCCGCTGGTGCTGGGGCGGCGCACGGAGGAAAACGGCGAAACGCGGTATTGCGTCACTTCGGAAACCGTGGCGCTGAATTATCTCGGCTATGATTTTATGCGCGATATCCGGCCGGGTGAATTGATTTTTATCGATCTTGACGGGCGGCTGCACAGTGCCGATCTGGCAGAAAGCCGCACGCCGAAAACCCCGTGCGCGTTTGAGTGGATTTATTTTTCTGCTGCCGAATCAACGATTGAAAAGGAATCGGTCTATAAGGTGCGGCTGCGGCTCGGCACGCAGCTCGGCATCAAGGCGCGCGCGGCGATCGAGGCGGGGGAGATCAGCCCCGATGTTGTGATGCCTGTTCCCGATACCAGCCGCTCGGCGGCGATTGCCGCAGCAGACCTTCTCGGCCTGCCCTATCGCGAGGGGTTGATCAAAAACCGCTATGTCCATCGCAGCTTTATCCTGAATACGCAGGAGGAGCGCGAAGATGCGGTGCATCTGAAACTCAGCCCGATCAAAAGCGAGATTGAGGGCAAGAATATTCTGCTGATTGATGACAGCGTTGTGCGCGGCACGACCTCCAAACGCATTATCTCGCTTTTAAAGAAAAACGGCGCGAAGGAAATCGTGCTGGGCGTGACCTCCCCGCCGCTGCGTTACGGCTGTTTTTACGGCATCGATTTTCCCGACCCGGCCGAGCTTGTCGCCAATGAAAAAACCGTGGAGGACATCGCGGATTGGGCGGGGGCGCGAAAGTTTATCTATCTGGATGAAAGCGACCTGAAAATCGCCGCGGCAAAAAGCAGCATGTGTATGGCTTGCATGAACGGCAAATATCCGGCCGGAAAAGAGGATATCGCCGCCTTTGCCGCGCAGCGCAAGGCCGAAAGGCTGCGGAATTCCGCAGAAAAAACCGCAACCGCGAAAACAGAGAAAAAAGGAAAAAAGGAGAGATACGCATGAAGATTTTTACGGTGTTCGGCAGCGCGTCCGATGAATATGTTTCAATGCCGCTCTGTGACTCCCTGAAAGCGGCGGGGGCGGTGGAATTTGCGGTGATCTCCGCACACCGCAATCTGGAAGATTTGCAGGAAAAACTGAAAGACTGGGGCGGGGATGTGATTGTCGCCGGTGCGGGGCTGTCGGCGGCGCTGCCGGGGGTTTGTGCCTCGATCAGTGACCGTCCGGTCTTCGGCGTGGCCGTGCCTGCGCATTTCGGCGGACTGGATGCGGTGGCCTCAATGGCGCAGATGCCGTTCGGTATGCCGGTGTTCAGCTGCGGTGCGGGCAGGGAAAAGGATATTTCCGCCTATCTGCAAAACGCACGCGATAAAATCGCCGATGCGCGCGGACGGCTGCATTTCGTGATTTCCGAAGAAATCGCCGCAACGGATTATGCGCAAAAAGAGCTGCGCCGCACGCATGAGCTGGCGGCGGAAAAGGATTATCACGTCACGCAAGGGGCGGAGATTGAAGAGCGCGCCTTCAATATCATCTTCGTGACGGAGGAAAAATCAATTCATAGCGATGCGTTCGGCCTGCATCTGCCGCTTTTGGACAAGGAAACGTTGAACAAGCCCGAAACCTATCTTGTTGTTTATGACTGGATGAAAAAAGGCGGGTTCTGGGTCGGTGCGAATAATGCCCGCAACGCGGTGCTGGGGGCGGAGAGAGTTTTTAAATATATAACGGAGGAGGGAAAAAATGACGCAATTGCCGGAGATCATGTATCGCGGGTCGGTTAAGGATATCCGCGGCGACAACAAAACGGATCATCTGATTTTCGAATTTTCCGACCGTTATTCGGTCTTTGACTGGGGCGGAATGCCCGACCGGCTGGACGGCAAGGGGGAGGCGCTGGCGGCGCTGGCCTATATGTTTTTCGACCTGCTTGAAAAACGCGGCATCAAAACCCATCTGAAAGCCGGACAGGATGTTTTCGCGGAAAAAACCAATCTGCTGACCGTGGAAAAAATGGCCGTTTTAAAGCCGGAGGCGCAGCAAAAAGACGGCAAGCTGGTTTATGATTACAGCGCCTATCAAAACCGCCCCGAACGGGCATTGGTACCGCTGGAAGTGATTTTCCGCTTCGGTGTGCCGGAGGGCAGCTCGCTGCTGAAACGCGCAAGCGATGCGGAATACTGCACAACGCTCGGCCTTGCCGCGCCGCCGAAAGCGGGGGATATGTTTGATTTTCCCGTCATCGAATTTTCGACCAAGCTGGAAAATTACGACCGTATGCTGCCTTATGAGACGGCGCGGGATATTTCCGGCATGACGGAGGCGGAGTTTAAATTGCTGCACAAAAACGCTGTGCATATTGCAGGAACTCTCAAAGATATTTTTGCCGCAATCGATGTGACGCTGTGGGACGGCAAGCTGGAATTTGCCTTTGATGCGGCGGATGAAAACGGCGTGCGCGGCTTTATCCTGATCGATTCCATCGGGCCGGACGAGCTGCGTCTGACCTGTGAAGGCGTGCAGCTTTCCAAGGAATCGCTGCGCAAATTCTATCGCGGCACATCCTGGGAAAAAGCCGTTGCCCGCGCCAAAGAGCTGGCGGAAGAACGCGGCGCGGAAGACTGGAAAGGCATTTGTGTGGAGGAGCTGAAAGAAACGCCGCCGCCGCTGGATCCGGTTTTGCGTGATGCGGTGGCCATGCTGTATAAAAGCATGGCGCAACAGACGGCGCAGAAATTTTACCGGAAAAACTGTTTTGAAAATGCGTGGCCGCTGAAAGATGTGGCGCGGACAATAGCGGATTGGGGCAAAAAACATGCGGCCTGACGGCGAAGGGAAAACCGTATTGCTGATCGGCGGCGGCGGGCGCGAACATGCGCTGGCCTGGAAGCTGGTGCAATCGCCGCATGTCGTAAAACTCGTCGCGCTGCCGGGCAGTGACGCGATTGCCGCCCTGCCGAAGGCGGAATGCACGGCGGAGGCGGATATTCTCGCGGCGGCAAAAATGCTGCGCCCCGATCTGACCGTAATCGGGCCGGAACAGCCGCTGGCTGACGGTGTATCCGATGCGCTGCGTGCGGAAGGCTTTGCCGTTTTCGGACCCGCACAGGCGGCGGCGCAGCTGGAATCCTCGAAAATTTTTGCCAAAGATTTTATGCGCGATCACGGTATTCCGACCGCCGCTTATATATCTTGCGATGATTTTGCTGCAGCAAAATCCGCCATTGAAACATGGGAGGAGAGTAAGGGATTTGTTATCAAAGCCGATGCGCTGGCCGCAGGCAAGGGTGTTGTCGTCACCGACAGCCGTGCGGAGGCTTTGCAAACAGCCGAGGATTTCATGGTCAATCCTGCCTGCACCGTCAAAACCGACAGGCTGCTGATCGAGGAAAAACTGACGGGCAGGGAAGTCTCCGCCTTTGCGATCTG
>SKHU01000289.1 GCA_007116755.1 Alphaproteobacteria bacterium | reverse complement strand
GTACCGGAAAAATACGGATCGAGCAAAAGACCGGTTTTTTTGCGAAACAGCTCTTCATGCCCGTCTTCTTTCAGTTTTGTGCAATCCGCCGCTGTGCGGCGATCCTGCCAGACAATCGCCGAGCCGATCAGGTCACCGTTGTTCTTATCCCATAAAATCACGGTTTCCCGCTGGTTGGTCACGCCGATTGCGGCAATATCCGACGGCGAAATTTCCGCTTGATCAATCGCCTTGCGGCAGACATATTTTGTATCACGCCAGATATCATGCGGATCCTGTTCGACCCAGCCGTTCTGCGGGTATGTCAGTTGCAGCTCTTTCTGTGCCACGGCCTGAATCCGTGCCTCGCGGTCAAAAATAACCGCGCGCGTACTGGTTGTTCCCTGATCAATGGCCAGAATAAAATTTTTCATTTTTTTGCCTTTCTTTGCTGCACGTAATCTTCAATATCCTGCCTTTGTGCCGGACTGCAATGCAAACCGCTTTTTGTCCGCCGCCACAGAATATCCGCCGCCGCCTGCACGTCCTCACGCTCCATCAGATAATCGATTTCATGCGCCGTCAACCCTCCGCCGAACGCCTGCCCCATATCCTCCTGATGATGACAGTTTTTCAGCAAATCCCGTGTATGCGCGCCGTAACGGCGCAAAAACCGTTCCGCATCGCCCCGCGACAACCAGTGATATTCGATCAGCAATGTCTTCAGCAACGCCTCAAAATTGGCTGCCGGAGAAAAATCTCCTCCAGGCAGCACGGCGTTTTCCGTCCATGCCTCGCCGCAATCGCGAAAAACCTCTGCCTTGATTTTCTCCAGCGCACGCTCGGATAATTTGCGGTAAGTCGTCAGCTTGCCGCCATATACCGATAAAATCGGACAGCTATGATGCCGCGCAAAATCCAGCCGGTAATCCCGCGTCACTTTCGATGCGTTTTCCTTGCCGTCCTCCAAAAGCGGACGCACGCCGCTGTAACTCCAGACGATATCTTTTTCATCAATTTTTGCTGTAAAATATCTTGATACGGCATTACAAAGATAGCGCTTTTCATCTTCCGATATTTTTGCCGCGGCAGGATCGCCCGTAAAGCTTTCATCTGTCGTACCGATCAACGTAAATGCATTCTGGTAAGGAATGGCAAAAACGATACGCCCGTCGTCATTCTGCAGAATATAGGCATGATCGCCTTTATAAAGGCGCGGGACAACAATATGACTGCCCTTGACCAGACGGATTGCATGGCGCGCTTTGAATCCTTCAACCGCCTTCGGCAGAAAACTGTCCACCCACGGCCCCGCCGCATTCACAACACAACGCGCCGTAATCTGAATATTGCGCCCACGCATTGCGTCCGGCGTTTTATGATACAGAGCTGCGGTCCACAGACCTGTTTTTTCATCCGCTTCCAGCCGTCGGCATTCGGTACGCGACAGCGTTACCGCCCCCTTTTCCTGCGCCCCTGCAACATTGCACAGCACCAACCGCGCATCATCGACCCAACCGTCGGAATAGACAAAACCTGTTTTATAGGCATCCTGTAGCGGATGATCGTGCAAATCCAGCATGTAGGATTTCTCAAAAATACGCCCGCGCCGCCCGCCGCCAAGCCGGTCATAAAGGAAAAGCCCCGCGCGGATCATCCATTTCGGACGCAGGGATTTATCATGCGGCAGCACAAAACGCATCGGAAAAATCAGATGCGGCGCAATGCGGGCAAGAATATCGCGCTCGATCAAAGAGGCGCGCACCAGACCGAATTCATACTGTTCCAGATAACGCAAACCGCCGTGAATCAGTTTTGTGCTGGCCGAAGATGTCGCGCCGCCCCAATCATCTTTTTCACACAGCACCACGGACAGCCCCCTGCCCGCAGCATCACGGGCGATTCCCGCACCGTTGATGCCGCCACCGACGACCAGCAGATCACAGTGAAACGGCGCTTCCCCGTTTTTTCCGGTCATTTTTTGCAGGTTTTCTTCCGTAGGCAACATTAAGGCGGCACTCTTTATTCTGTGTCCAAAAAATCTTTCCTTCACGCAATATGTTAGGGTGCGCCGTGCCGTTGTGCAAGAGCGAGGAGAAGCCGCTCAAAAACTTTGATGCGTGCTTTATGCCGACAAAGGCAGAATAATTTTATAGCAGGGCGCGGCGGCACCCTGTTTTTCAGGATCCGGGAAAACCGTCATAAACCCGCCCATGCGCTCGATAAAGCTATAGATAAAATACAAAGACAAGTCGCATTCCGAGGCAAAAGCCGAAGCAGCCGGCGGATGAAAATCCGCATCGTTTCTCTCTGCCGCCTCCGCCGCCCGCAACACAAGAACGACCCGCTCTGAAAGACCCGCAGATTTCCCATAGACAAACAAGGAAATAACAGCCTCCTGCGATTTGCGGGACATGGAAAAAATTCTCTGTAAAAGCTGCATCACGATATATTCAAACGCATCCGGACAGCCGCGCACAGGGCAGGATACAACCGGGAGTTCAAATTTTAACCTGCGGTCTGCGCCGCATCTTAAACGGAATATTTGTTTCTTGCCGCGCAAACAATCCGTCAGGTCTATAACCGTTTCGGCATTATCCTGCGACATCAGCGGGAAAAGGGCGAGCGCCTGCCCGATTTGTGCCTCCCCCCGCTGCACCGCTTTCAATATCTGCCGCATGTCTTCTTCGGTCAAATGCCCTGAACGCATTTTTTTCAGGGCAATCTCCGTATAGCCGGCAATAAGCGTCAGCATATCACCGAAATCAGCTACAATTTGATGAAGAGCATCGGGCGGCAGGCTGTAGCGTTGAAGAATTTCAGGACATTCATCCCCCACAAAATTTTCGGGTGCGCATTCGGTTTCATGAGATTTTTTTCCGAAAATCAGCCCCGGTTTGCGAATCATCTCCTGACCTCCCCTAAAATTGATGTTTTTTTTGGAATACAGACCATAAGTTGTATTATAGCACAAATTGGAAAGACTGCAAAATGATCTGTATCAGCGCAGGGAAATATATATATCTTTCAATTTTTTACAGTAGATTAGGTCAATGGATGACACCGGTCACCGCAACAATTAAAACCACGTAGAACAGGTGGGAAAGATTATGCGCTTCCTGATCCAGTCCAAAAATAACCCAGTACCTGTGATCTTTATGAGTCCAGCCCGCACGGTCGGTCAAAACACCTTTTGCACGATCAATTCCGGCATGAAGAAAAAAGTCAAACAGCCCTAGCCACCAAAGCTGCGGCGCATAAAACATGACAATAGTGAATGTAAAAATTGCATGGATACCGCAATGCTGGAAAAGCGCCTTTGCTCCGCCTTCACGCCATGGCTTATGCTTGTGCGCGACCATATATGCATTTTGCAGCGCAAAGTCACAAATCAACTGCTTTGCACGAAAAACGAGATAAAGAATGATAATTCCAAGATATGTCATAGCGCACTGATTATTATTGTATGAACAATAAATGCCTTTTACAGGATAGCTGTCGTTTGACAAGAATACCATAAAAGAATTTCCTGCCGGTTTAATTTTCTTTTACTATATTATAGGATAATGTTTTTCAAGGTCTGTTTGTTTATCCATACCAGCCAGCGGAGCCGTAAATGCCTCACCAAAATACAGGCGCGATCAAAACCGTTAAAAAGGGCGACTTCCTGATGCAGGAAGGGCAGAAAGGCGATTGCGCCTATATCATAGAAACGGGGCGCGTTGAAATCATGATCCGGAAAAACGGAGCGCCAGAGATTATCGGCACGCGCGGCGCGGGCGCGCTGCTGGGTGAAATGGCCATGATTGATGACCAGCCGCGCACGGCCTCCGTCCGTGCCTTGGAAGACTGCACCGTTCTTGTCATTTCACGCGAAGACTTTATCCGCCGCGCTGAAAATGCCGACCCCATTTTGCGTATGGTCACAAAAGTTATTCTGGCGCGCTACCGCGATATGCTGAGCCGGACGGAAAGTATCGCCGCGCCGGACAGCAAAAAGACGGATTATTCAAAACAGGAAAACGACCGCGACCTGCATGCTATTGCCGTCAACACAATCAAAACCTTTAACGAATTGAAAAGCGGCCTTGAAAACGGCGAGCTTTTGCTGCATTTCCAACCGATCGTCGATCTTGACGGGTATAATATTGCCGGTTTTGAAGCACTTGCAAGGTGGCAACACCCCGAAAAAGGCATGATTTCCCCGGGTGTTTTCATCCCCGTCGCTGAAGAAAGCGGGTTGATCGTCGATATTTCCCGCTGGGCACTGGAGGAATCCTGCAAGGCCGCAGAAATTTTTAAAAATATTACAGGTGCGGAGACCGCGCCCTTTATCAGCGTCAATTTTTCCGTACAGGATTTTCTGGAAGCCGGTTTCTTTTCCCATGTGACCCGCATCATAGAAAAACACAAAACGCCGCCCGAAAGCATCCATCTTGAAATCACGGAAAGCCTGCTGATGGAAAAGCCGCATATCGCCAAAGAGGCTTTGCAGCAATGTCAGGATTACGGTATTGAGATTTCCATCGACGATTTTGGCACCGGATATTCCAGCCTGAGTTATTTACACGCCTTCCCGATTTCAACATTAAAAATCGATCAGAGTTTCATTCGTTCCATGCTGGCGCAGGAAAGCAGTTTTCAACTGGTTAAATCGATTATCGCTCTGGCAAAAAATCTTGATATGCGCGTGATTGCCGAGGGAATCGAGCATGCGGAGGAAGCCGCTGCCCTTAAAAATCTGGACTGCGAATACTGTCAGGGATACTGGTTTGCCAAACCGCAACCGCTGGAAGATGCCGCCGCACTTTTGCAAAGCTGGACACCCCCGGAGATTCAAACAGGCCAAAAAGCCGGGGAAAGGTAAAACATTATGCGTGTTGTCATTATCGGAGCCGGAATCGTCGGCGTTATGACGGCTTATTACCTGACCGAAATCGGCATGCATGTCACATTGATCGACCGGAATGAAAAAGCCGGCACAGAAGCCAGCCGTGCAAATGCATCACTTCTATGTTACGGGCAGAAATCGCCGCTCGGCCACCCCGCTCTCTGGAAGCATATTCCGGCTATCCTGACCGGACGCGATCCGCGTATTAAAATCAGAAGCCCGTTTCATCTGCCGCTTTACAGCTGGCTGTTCAAACTGCTGCAAAACTGCTCAACAACCAGATACCGCCTCAATCATTTGCATTTGACGGAACTGGCAGAGACCAGCCGTGTATTGATGAAAGATATTCTTGAGCGGCAGGATCTGTCTTTTGACCACCGTAAAAGCGGCCGGCTTAACCTTTATGCCGATAAAAAATCCCTTGATACGGATATGGAGAAAGTACAGCTTTGCGGTAACCGTTTCGGAATACATGCCGATATGCTGACACCGGAAGAATGCGCGGCCAAACTTCCCTCACTGAAAGACAGGAAAACACCTTTGGTCGGCGGTATTTTCACGGCGATTGATGAAATCGGCGATTGCGAAAAATTTATCGATGAAATTTTTACAAAATATCTGACCCCCAAACCGAATTTTGCCTTCATGCCCAATACGCGCGCCGAACAGCTGATACGACAGGAAGACAAAATTGAAGGTGTGATGACGGATAAAGATGTTGGTGCTATTACTGTTGCTCAATAT
>SKHU01000087.1 GCA_007116755.1 Alphaproteobacteria bacterium | reverse complement strand
TTTACTCCAAAAAACGATTTCCGGCAAAACCATACACAAAATATAAATTTTTCGCCAGTGTTTAATATTTGTCGGATTTTCGAATGTGTGGTATAAGACGGGAAGAGCGATGTTATCAAAATAAATAAAAAATACGGAATAACAAAACGGAGAGCTTTCCCGTGCAGCACCCGCACCATACGGATCAACACGCCGGTTTACAGAAATACTTCCCGACCAAACTTCCGAAATTCCGCCTGAGATACGCAGTTTTCTCGCTTTTGGCTCTATCGATTTTGCTGATTCTTGTCGGCGAGCCGCGCGAAGATGCCGCCGCGCAGGAAGAGGCCGCCCTGCAGCAGGCCGCCTTTGGTGACAGCAAACGCAGCCGCATGGCCACAGATCGCGCCGCGCAGGAATTCAATGCCATCGAAACCGCCGCCGGCCATCCCGCATCGAAGAGTCTGACGGGATTACTCAGACCGCTTTCCGGCCTTGTCGAGACAGAAGAAGGCGATGAAATCGCCGAAGCCGTGCGCCTGTCCGAGGAAGAGCGCGCCCTGCCGAAGGCGGAACTGCCGACCCCCTTAAAAAAGCCGTATCTGCACCTTACAGAAGAGGAGATCGTCACCGCAACAGGCGACAGCCTGCGGGAAAAACGCGTGACAGTGGCCTCGGGCGATACGCTCGGCACGATTTTGAACCGCGGCGGCATTCCGTCCGGCGATGTGCACAATATTTCCGTTGCGCTGCAGAATGTTTATGATCCGCGCCGCGATTTGCGGGTCGGGCAGCAGCTTTCCCTGTATTTTGACGGGGATGATTTCAAAGCATTGGATATTCAGAAAAACCTGCTGACCTCCGTACATGTGGCCGCATTGCCCGACGGGCGTTTCGGCGTGACCGAAAAAGAAATGCCGACCCAGACCGTATTGGCGGCGGCGCAGGGCAGAATCAATTCCTCGCTGTATAAAGCCGCGCTGGATGAAGACGTGCCCGACAGCGTGATTTTGGAGCTGATCCGCGTCTATTCATGGGCGGTGGATTTCCAGCGCGACATCCGCGAGGGCGACGGGTTTGAAATCATGTACCGCCTGACCGTCACCGAAGACGGGCGGGTCGTGCCGGGCGCGGCGGAGGTTGTGTATGCCAATCTGCAACTGCGCGGCCGCGACATGGGCGTGTACCGCTTTAAAGACAGCGAAGGCGATATCGGCTATTACGAGGAAGACGGCCGTTCGGTGCGCAAGGCGCTGATGCGCACGCCGATTGACGGCGCACGTCTGTCCTCGGGTTTCGGAATGCGTCACCATCCGATTTTAGGCTATTCGCGCATGCACCGCGGCGTTGATTTTGCCGCACCGACCGGAACGCCGATCTATGCGGCGGGTGACGGGCGCATCACCTATATCGGCCGCAACAGCGGCTACGGCAATTATATCCGCATCCGCCACCATGCGGGGCTGGAAACCGCCTATGCGCATATGAGCCGCTTTAAAGCCGGGCTGCGCAACGGCAGCCGCGTCCGTCAGGGCGAGGTGATCGGCTATGTCGGCGCGACAGGACAGGCCACAGGACCGCATCTGCATTACGAAGTCCATGTCAACGGCCAGCAGGTCAATCCGCAGACGGTCAAAATGCAGGAAGGCAAGAAACTTGCCGGAAAAGACCTTGAAATCTTCCGCGGTATGGTTGCGCAGTTGCGCGCGCAATATGTCAGCCTGATCGATCAAAAAGCCGTGCGCACCGCTGCGGCGCGCTGACGGGGTGATGCGGGAGGTTTTTATATGAACGCCCGCGCCTTTTTTTCCAAAACAGTGGATTTTATTCTGCCGCCGCGCTGTGCGGTGACGGGTACGCCCGTCGATGCGCCCGGCATGATTTCGGCGGACGTCTGGGCGCAGATGCGGTTTATCGATGCCCCGTTCTGCCGTCTTTGCGGCCTGCCTTTTGATTTCTTGGAGGCAGAAGATGCAGAAGATGCGGAAAATACAGAAGATATGGAGATGCTCTGCGGCGCTTGTCTGGACAACCCGCCGGTTTTTGATCGGGCGCGTTCGGCTTTTGTCTATCAGGGGGCGGGGCGTGATTTGATTCTGGCCTTCAAACACGGCGACAGGCTGCATCTGGTGCGCGCGCTGACGCAATGGACGATGCGCGCCGGTGCGGAAATTCTCGAAAAAACCGATACGCTCATCCCCGTGCCGCTGCACCGCCGGAGATTATGGCAGCGGCGTTATAACCAGTCCGCATTGCTGGCGCGGGCGCTGGCGGAAAAATACCCGCAGATGATCTATGCGCCCGAAGCGCTGCGCCGCACCCGCGCCACGCCGCCGCAAAAAGGCCTGAGCCGCAAGGAACGGCAGAAAAACATGCGCCGCGCCTTTGCCGTGCCGGAAACCGCAGCACCCGCTGCGTCTGCGGCAGCGGTGCTCAAGGATAAAAACGTCACATTGATTGATGATGTCTTCACCAGCGGCGCAACACTGAACGCCTGCGCCGCCGTCCTGAAAAAAGCGGGCGCACAAAACGTCTTCGCCCTGACCCCCGCGCGCGTGGTTCTGGAGTAGTTTCGGTTTTTTTAAACCGGCTTTAAGAGCAATGCTCTGCCAAATAAACCGATCCTGTCATCCTGAGTGAAGCGAAGGATATCATATTTTAAACCGCAGAGGCGCAGAGAACGCAAGAAATTTTTTAAAATGATCCACCAGAAGAAAGAGGGAAATTATATCATAAACTTGATTGATGATTTTTGAGACATCACGGTATTACTTTCAATAATGGACGGATAAGGTTTGAAAATATAAAAACTCTGCGCCCTCTGCGCCTCTGCGGTTCAAAAAAGTAAAAAAAGCAGCGTAAACCGGCAGTTTATGGATTGCCGCGTCGCTATCGCGCCGCGCAATGACGAAGGGCGCGGGACGGCGGCAAAAAACGCTGTTTAAAGTTTTGAAATTTATTCGGATGCTGCGGGTTCTTGTGTGCGGCGGCGGTCATTGGCGGCGTTTTGGCGAAGAGCCGCTTTTTCCTCGATATCCAGCGCCCTCTCGATCCGGGCGGTGATGTGGTCGGATTGCTCGAAACGCTGGGCAGGCTGCCGGATCGGGTCATAATACATGGGGCGGGAATCCTTATATTTGTTATCCGTAAATCATGCCCCTATCAAAGCACAAAACCGCGCACAAGTCAAGATTTTCAGCAAAGGTTAATATTATATGTAAAGTATATAAAGGGGAGTCCTGCAGCGGCAGGGTCAGGTCACGCCGTAGCTTTGTACCAGCGATCCCGCCACCAGATACCAGCCGTCGACAAGCACGAAAAAGATGATTTTGAACGGCAGGGCGATCATCACCGGCGGCAGCATCATCATCCCCATCGACATCAGGATCGAGGCCGTCACCATATCAATCACCAGAAACGGCAGAAACAGCAAAAAGCCGATTTCAAAGGCGCGGCGGAGCTCGGAGATCATAAAGGCCGGAATCAGCACGCGCAGCGGCGTGGCCATCGGCTCCTCGATCGGCTCCAGCCCTGTGCGCTGTTCGGCAATG
The DNA here is from genome assembly GCA_007116755.1 of Alphaproteobacteria bacterium. Lineage (GTDB taxonomy): Bacteria > Pseudomonadota > Alphaproteobacteria > Micavibrionales > CSBR16-224 > CSBR16-224. The sequence goes on along the minus strand of SKHU01000087.1, from coordinate 2,121 downwards.
CCGATGAACAGCTCCAGATCCTTTTCCCGCACATTATGCAGCATGAAGCGCTTGAACGGGTCGGTCGTGCGCTCGAAGGCCTGTGTTTCGGTGATCTCGTTATTGACCAGCGGCAAAAGCCCCTCCTGATAGGCGGCGTTGAAGGTCGGTGCCATAATGAAAAACGTCAGAAACAGCGCCAGACTGATCAGAACAGAGTTCGGCGGTGTCTGCTGCGTGCCCATCGCCGTCCGCAGGAAAGACAGCACGATGACAATCCGTGTAAACGAGGTCATCATAATCAGAATTGACGGCGCAAGGGAGAGGATCGTCAGCAGCGCGACAAGCTGGATAACGCGGCCGGCCATTGTGCCGGTGCCGCCCGGTGCCGCGCCGTCACCGCCCAGATCAATCGTTACGCTCTGCGCCAGAACCTCCGCCGGAATAAGAAAAAAAACGGCGGCAAAAACAAACAGGACAGCGGCGGAAATTTTACGTTTCGTCATGGCGCTCCTGATCCTCTTTGGCCAGTGTCACACCGGCGGCAACAACGGTTTCGCTTTGCGGGCCGAGCATGACAAGATAGCCTTTTTTGTTATATTCCACCAGCACCAGACGGCGGCGGTAATCGAGAATCGTGCTGTCCACAATGCGCAGCGATCCGTTTTTTGTACCCGCGCCGCGCAAGCGCCGGAACTGTGCCGCATTCGCGCTGTTACCGCCCCAGCGTTTCAGCGCATAGGCGATCAGATACATCAGCGCCAGCACAAAAACGAAAGCAGCCAGAACCTTGATATAATAGACGGAGTCCATATTTTCCCGTTTCCCTCATCTCCGTTTTTTCGTGCCGTAATTTTTTTAATTCGTATTGCCGGATTCACCGTTGTCTTGAAAAGCGCTTTCGTCAAACTCGCGAATTGTTGCAACCAGCTTGTCCAGCACTTCGATCAGCCCGGCCAGTTCCGGCTCCAGCGCCGCGCCTTCTTCCTGCGGCAGGGCGGTGATATCGCCGCAGATTTCCGTGACATTATCATCCAGACCCGTCAGCGGTACGGCCTCGCCTTTGGCGATGCGGCGCTCGCAATCCTGAATATAGGTTTTGACCTTTACGATTCGGGCGCTGATTTCCTGAGGCGTCGCCATAGCGGGCTGTCCTTCCGTAATTATTATTCTATTTCAGTTTTCCGTTGAGTTTATAAACATAGGCCAAAATTTCCGCAACGGCAACCAAAGCTTCGGAGGGGATTTCACTTTCTGCGCCGAATTTGACCAGCATCTCGGCCAGCGCCGCATCCTCGCGCACTTCAATGCCGTTGGCCGCAGCCAGTTCCAGAATGCGTTCGGCCACCTCGCCGTATCCGGAGGCCGTGATTTTCGGCAGACGGAATTCGCCTGTGGCCTCGTCATAGCTTTTCAGCGCAGCGGCGGCTTTCCGATATTCATCTTTGTTTTCCTGATCAGTCACGTGGGAACGAATCCTTTTCTGTCGATGTCTGTATAACATTAACAGATCAAGACCGTCCCGTCATTGCCGGGAAGAAAAAACACACCGGAACGGTATAGCCATATTTACTTGACATAATAAAAATATTTGTGTTATATTCGATGAAATTTTATGCGACGGGTTCATCGTTAAAACGGGTAGGGGTAATAGAAAATGACGGCAAAATACAAATATAAAACATTGCGGGAACGCGTAACCGTTAATACGGTTTCTGCTGCGGGAATAACGTTGTTCGGGGTTGGGTTAAGCGCAATTTTTAATCCGCTGGCCATCGGCGTAGCGGGGGTCTATGCGGGTTATAAAGTCGGTCAGGGAGGCTTAATGTCTGTACCGTCTTACCGTAAATGGCGTTTAAATCGTATGATTCAAAAAGGCTACGCCGAAAAACTGCCGGAAACACATGAAATCAATCACATGGCACAAGAAATTTCCGCAAAGATGGGGCGGAAAAAGGCACCGGAAATTTATACGATTGATCACAGGGTTGTGGCTTCAATCGCTTTGCCGGCCGGGCTGCGCTGGCTGTCAAAATTTGACTTTATGCGCAATACGCTTGAAGAGAAAGCCATGCCGAAAGTTTTTGGCGCATTGCCCGGGGCAAACACGATCCTGACGACAGAGCAGGCTTTAAATAACAA
>SKHU01000269.1 GCA_007116755.1 Alphaproteobacteria bacterium | reverse complement strand
GCGCTGTTCGCCGCCGATCTGTTTGCGATGTATCGCGGCTATGCCACGATTCAGGGTTGGCGTTTCGAGATTATGGAGGCCTCGGAAAGCGATATCGGCGGCTATAAAGAAGTGATCGTCAGTGTCAGCGGCACGAATGTGTTTGCGCGGCTGAAATACGAATCGGGCGTGCACCGCGTGCAGCGCGTGCCGAAAACCGAAAGCGGCGGCCGCGTGCATACCTCTGCGGCAACAGTGGCGGTGCTGCCCGAGGCCGAAGAGGTCGATATCGCCATCAATGAAAACGATCTGCGCATTGACGTGTTCCGCGCCTCCGGCCCCGGCGGGCAGTCGGTGAACACCACGGATTCGGCTGTGCGCATCACCCATATCCCGACAGGGATTGTCGTCAGCCAGCAGGATGAAAAATCCCAGCACAAGAACAAGGCGAAGGCGATGACGATTTTGCGGGCGCGGCTTTATGAAGCCGAACGGCAGAAAATCGCCTCGGAACGCGCCGCCGACCGTAAAAATCAGGTCGGCAGCGGCGACCGTTCCGAGCGCATCCGCACCTATAATTTTCCGCAGGGGCGCGTCACCGACCACCGCATCAATCTGACGCTGTATAAGCTGGACAAGGTGCTGACGGGCGAAGCGCTGGAGGAGATCATCACGCCGCTGACCTCTGAGGATCAGGCGGCAAAGCTCACCGAAAGCATCGCATAAAGATCTTATAAAGATACGGTAGGGATATTATAAAGAGAGTATAAGGAAGGGGACACATGCCGGACACATCACGATCTGTTATCAGAACAGCGGCGGTGCAGTTTGATATGCGCCGTGTTGCCTCTGCCGAGGAATTTGAAACGCGGTGTCTGTCCTTTATTGATATGGCCGCAACAGGCGGCGCGGATTTTGTGATTTTCCCCGAATTGCTGACGCAGGCGGTGCTGTCTGCCGCGGAAGAGACGCTGCCGCCGCAAAAGGCGCTGGAGGCGCTGGACGCGTACACGCAGCGCTGGTGCGATTTTTTGCAAAACGCCGCCACAACGCGGAAGATTCACATTATCGGCGGCTCGCATCTGTGCCGCGAGGAAAACGGCGATCTGAAAAACCGCTGCTTCATCGCGCTGGAAGACGGCACGCTGGCCATGCAGGACAAGCTGCACCCGACCCCGAACGAGGCGCGGCACTGGCAGGTCAAAGGCGGCGATACGCTGAAAACCGTCACAACGCCGCAGGCGGAAATCGGCGTGCTGGTCTGTTACGACAGCGAATTTCCCGAAGCCGCGCGGCATCTGACAGATCAGGGCATGGAGATTCTGTTCGTGCCGTTCTGCACCGATGACCGTCAGGGATACGGGCGCGTACGTTTCTGTACGCAGGCACGTACGGTTGAAAACCAGTGCTATGCCGTTGCCGCAGGCACGGTCGGCCTGACGGAAAATGTCGATAATTGCGATATCCATTACGCGGAAAGCTGCATCCTCACCCCGTGCGACACAGAATTTCCGCCGGACGGCATCGCCGCCATCGCCCCGCCCGCCGCCGAAACGGTGATTTTCGCCGATCTTGATCTTGACGCACTGCGCCGCGTACGGAAAAACGGCACGGTGCAAAATCTCAGCGACCGCCGCACGGATTTATATTCAATCCACTGGCACGGGGCTTGAAGACATACGACAATGGAGAACTTACAATGGATGACGCGCAAAAACGTGAACGCGTAAAAGAGATATTTCAAGGCGACCTGTTGGGGTTTGATATTGAATCGATAGATGTCCTGACATTCACGCTGGATGAGGACAGTCTGCTTCACATGGCCGCGTACGCTGGCAATATGGAGGCTGTCAAGTTGTTGGTAGAACTGGGTGCCGATGTTAATGCCCTTGGTGATATGCACTATACGCCACTCCACTATGCCGCTCGAAAAGGACATGACGATGTCTATGATTATCTGATCGCCAACGGTGCGGCAACGGATATCGTATCGCAATTTGGCACAACCCCTCTTGACGCAAAAAACGAGAGAGAAAAGGAGACGGAATAAATCGGGAATCCTGCCCGTAAGGGGGACGCATTCCTGCGCAAGCAGGGATCCAGCCCTTTGCCGAAAACTGGACTCCTGCTTTCGCAGGAGATCGCATTGGTTCATTCACGCAAGACCCGATTTTGTCATCGCGAGGGTGCGGAGCGCCCGTGGCGATCCATTCTGAAAATATTTTTTTCTACGCCAGAAAATTCTCCCAACCTTCCAGTTTTTTTTGAAAATCCTGAAACTGAGAGTTATAGCTATAGCTTTTAGGGCGGTGTCCGAATATTACATGATCCAGCGTTCTCAAGCACTCTTCCGAACTTAAATCGTCACCGAAATAGTCCTTGTGAAATTTTCTCATAAGCTGTGCGGCTTCATTTCTGTGTATGTATTGGCCATTTCCATAACGTGCAAACAGAAACGGTAGCGTATCCCATAACAAATGCTTTTTTATTTTTTTAATATCCGACTCTGTTGACCCTTCAAGAAAATAAAAAGAGTTAATTAGGTCAAGACAATTTTGTGGGTTGAATTTTGACTCTTTAATCTGTTTATAAATGTCTCTTTTTCCCGATAGGTTTAACGCGATAAGTAAAATGGGGGCTTTCATCCATGAAACAAGATATTCATTTCCACCGTTATCAACAGCCATGAATTGACTGTATTGTCTGAAAAGCGTTTCTATCTGGCGCGGACGTAATCCTAATCCGGTGCAGATCATTGCTGCATGGTATATAACCTCCCGTTTTTGCGGTTCATCCTTAAAGACAAAGGCGATATTACCGCTGGAAGATTTTTTATCAAAAAACTCTTTGGCTGTTTTTTCTATGAACGGCATCAGGTTTTCCGTGCAGGCCTCGGGCAGATCGACTTCCCTTGTCACGAAGCGCAGATAGTAATTGTCAAAATCAATTTCTCCGTAAAGCTGTCTGACGGAAGCTTCGAGTTGTTGCCGATCTACGGCCAGAATAAAACATACGCCTTTGACAGAGAAAATGTGTTTGATGGCTTCCAGAAATTTCACGGCGTAATCAGGACGCACACGATCGAGTTCATCGACCAGAATAATCAGCGGTTGTTCTGCCAATTGGTCAGAGTAATTTTTCAGTGCCGTTCTGATGCTTTTATATATGCCTTTCTTGGTAAAAAAGGTGTTACTGATCGTTTTTCCCTGTGTTTCAAGGTTATTCGGTTCCATCTTCTTTTCCAGATCTTCGGCATTAAAACCTGTTGTCTTTTCGAGTATATAGCCAGCGAAACCAAGCGCCTTACTCAATGTTTCACGTACAGATTTTGCCGTTTCCGTATCTTCTCCCTCAAGGGCATCCATTAAGGTGCTGGCAATCGGAATAATCGGCTCATCGTCAAAATCGGTTTCCCATGCGTTGATATGAATGACTTTATACTCTTGTTTTTCAAGGTCGTTTCTCCACATTTCAAGGAAAGTGGTTTTGCCGCTGCCAAAAGTGGCGTTAAGGCTGAGGACATAGGCCTCGTAATGAAAAGGTGAAAAAGTCGAAATTGCTTGTATCAGCTTATCGGCAAAAAATTTGCGATTTAACTTATCAAAATTTTCAAATGTTTTTTCGTCCATTCCGTTACACCTTCCGCAGCTTTTCAAACTTTCTTGCATAAGATAGGAACGGAAAGGTGTAAATGCAACAGGATTGGCAAAAAGAAAGGAATAGATTGCCGTGTCGCGGTAGAACCGCTCCTCGCAATGACGGCAAAAGCTTCTTTCTCGCAAGCAAAGACGGCGGGAATTATTCCATCGATTTGACGATGTCTTCCGTCATTTTTTTCGCATCGCCCAGCAGCATCATTGTGTTATCCGTGTAAAACAGCGGATTGTCGATGCCCGCATAGCCCGAGCCGAGGGAGCGTTTGACGAACAGCACCGTTTTCGCCTTTTCCACATCCAGCACCGGCATGCCGTAAATCGGCGAGGTGCTGTCGGTTTTGGCAGAGGGGTTGGTGATGTCATTCGCGCCGATCACATAGGCGACATCGGCCTGTCCGAAATCGCGGTTGATATCCTCCAGCTCGAACACCTCGTCATAGGGGACATTGGCCTCGGCCAGCAGCACGTTCATATGGCCGGGCATCCGACCTGCGACGGGGTGAATGGCGTATTTTACATCCACACCCTCTTTTTTCAGCAGGTCGGCCATTTCGCGCAGCGCGTGCTGCGCCTGTGCCACCGCCATGCCGTAACCGGGCACGATAATGACTTTCGAGGCGTTTTTCATGATATAGGCCGCATCCTCCGCCGAGCCGATTTTGGCCTGACGGTCGGTGTCCTCCGCGCTTGCGCCTGCGGCCTGCTCGCCGCCGAAACCGCCGAGAATGACGCTGATGAAGGATCGGTTCATGCCCTTGCACATGATGTAGGAGAGAATAGCACCGCTGGCACCGACCAGCGCGCCGACGATAATCAAAAGCGGGTTTTGCAGCGTAAAGCCGATACCCGCCGCCGCCCAGCCGGAATAGCTGTTCAGCATCGAGACGATCACCGGCATATCCGCACCGCCGATCGGCACGATCATCAATACGCCAAGCGCAAAGGCAACCAGCACAATCGCCCAGAGATAGAACGGTGCCTGCGTGGCGCAAAGCAGAATAATCAGCAGCACCAGCATCAGACCGAGAAACGCATTCAGCGCATGCTGGCCGTTGAAGACCAGCGGCCTGCCGGAAATCACGCCCTGCAGCTTGCCCCATGCGATGATCGAACCGGTAAAGGTAATCGCACCGATGGCCGCGCCCAGCGACATTTCGACCAGACTGCCGAGATAAATCGCGCCGGCCGCGCCGATATTATAGGATTCGGGGTTATAAAACGCCGCCGCGGCAACAAACACTGCCGCCAGACCGACCAGCGAGTGAAACGCCGCAACAAGCTGCGGCAGCGCCGTCATTTCGATCTTTTGCGCAATCACCGTACCGATGCTGCCGCCGATGACAATCGCCAGCAGGATCAACCCGTAGGTCGTGACCTGCGGCAGCAGCAGCGTAGCGAAAACGGCAACGCCCATCCCCGTCATGCCGTAAACAAGGCCGCGGCGCGAGGTTTCGGGATGCGACAGCCCCTTCAGCGCCAGAATGAAACAGATGGATGCGGCAAGATAGGCCAGTGTAACAAATGCAGTCATGGCGGCTTTCCCTTATCCTTCTTTTTTCTTGAACATATGCAGCATCCGCCGCGTGACGATAAAACCGCCGAAAATATTGACCGAGGCCAGCAGCACCGCGAAAAATCCGAGCCATTTGGAAATGCCGATGGCCGATGCGCCGACCGCGATCAGCGCCCCGACGACAATCACGGAGGAAATCGCATTGGTGATCGACATCAGCGGCGAATGCAGCGCCGGCGTGACGCGCCAGACAACGTGATAGCCGACAAAACAGGCCAGCACGAAAATAATCAGCCCCGTCAGAAAGAAATCCACACCCTGCGCGGCGGCGGCTTGCTGAACCGCATCGGGCATTTGCGCGGCCAGCGCAGCGGCTTTATCCGCAAGTTCAGAGGCGGCTGCGGCCAGATCCGTTGCGGCCTGATTGACATTTTGCTGGTTTGACATGGCGGTATATCCTCTTAAACGATTTTAATAATCAGCTTTTCTTTTTGGCGGCGGCTTTTTTCTTTGCGGGCGCT
>SKHU01000040.1 GCA_007116755.1 Alphaproteobacteria bacterium | reverse complement strand
GAGATGATCGAAACCGTTGCCTTCGAGAAGATCACCTTTAAAAAACCGCCGATGCGGTTTGAGGCCGGAACACCCGCCTTTGTCGAGGCGATCGGGCTGGGAGCCGCGGTGGATTATCTGTCCGGCTATGACCGCGCCGCCGTTGCCGCGCATGAAAACGCGCTGGCACAAAAAACCGCAGAGGGGCTGCGCAGCCTTGGCGGGGTTAAACTTTACGGTGATCAGATCAAAGGAAAAGGCGCAATTATCTCCTTCACGCTGGACGGCATCCATCCGCATGATGCGGCCACGGTTCTGGACCAGATGGGCATTGCGCTGCGCGCAGGCCGGCATTGCGCCGATCCGTTTATGGCGGCGCGGGGGATCACCGCAACGCTGCGCGCTTCTTTCGGTTTGTATAATACGGAAGACGACGTGACGCGCTTTCTGGACGGAATCGTCAAAACACGGAAAATATTCGGATAATATGGTATAATATAAGGGTAAAAAGGATAAAAAAATGATTGGACGTGAAGCAGTGGCCAGTAAAGAGATGATTGAAGACGCGCTCGGCGACGAGATGGAAGAGCTGCGCGAGCCGCCCTTTGCCGATGTACCGCACGCGCATCCGCTGTGGGGGAAAATCGCCGCGGCCATCCGGGAGGTGTACGACCCGGAAATTCCGGTCAATCTCTATGAACTCGGCCTGATTTATCACGTCGAAATTGACAGCGATAACAATGTTTTCGTTAAAATGAGCCTGACCGCGCCCGGCTGTCCCGTTGCGGGGGAAATGCCCGGCATGGTCGAAGATGCGGTGCGCACGGTCGAGGAAATCGGCACGGAAAAGACAGTCGAGGTCGAACTGATCTGGGATCCGCCCTGGACACCGGCCATGATGGCGGAAACGGCAAAACTGCAACTGAACATGTTTTAGATCAGCCATTCTTCGGATATGGCGTTGTTGCTGCGTCGCTCATGTACGGTTTGTACACTTCGCTCCTTGCGCCTAGCCATATTGCGAAGACTGACTGATCTGGATTGTAAGAAAGGGAGAAAGAGGTATGACAAAAGCAGCGATTACATTGACGGAAAAGGCACTCGTCCACGCGCGCGAATTGCTGGAGGATGCACCCGACGGCACGGCGGGTCTGCGCGTCAGCATTGTTTCCGCAGGCTGTTCGGGGCATAAATACCAGTTTGATTACGCGCATGAATCCGAAATTCCGCCGACGGATACGCCGGTGGAACAGGACGGCATCAAGATTTTCATCGACCGCGATTCGCTGATGTTCCTGCTGGGCTCTGTTATGGATTATGAAGATGCCGGATTTAAATCCGGCTTCACATTTGAAAATCCGCATGTCGCCTCCGCTTGCGGCTGCGGCGAATCCGTACAATTCACCCGCGACGATCTCGAAGAAAAACGGGTGTAATAAAAGCCCTAGATCAAAGGGGTTGGGACGGGTGGATTTGCACCTGCGCCCCTGCCCGCAAACTTCGCTTTTTTTAAAAAGCTCGTTTTACAGGTTATGGTGGGCCCGGAGGGACTCGAACCCCCAACAACACCGTTATGAGCGGTGCGTTCTAACCAGTTGAACTACAGGCCCTGACCTTTAAACACGCATTATATAACACGGCGGCGGGTTTATGCACAGTTTTTTTGCCCGCCGCTGTTAACCCGCAATCAGTTCCGCCCATTCCTCTTCGGACAGGATGGTCACGCCCAGATCTTCGGCTTTTTTGCGTTTTGATCCCGCATCTGCGCCGCAAATCACAAAATCTGTTTTGGCGGAAACGCTGCCCGAAACGCGTGCGCCCAGACTCTCCGCTTTGGCCTTCGCCTCGCTGCGCCCCATTGTTTCCAGCTTTCCTGTAAACACCACGGTTTTCCCCGCAACGGGGGAGGACATATCCGCCGTTGACACATGATCTTCGATCTTGTCAAGCTGCGCGACGAGATCCTCTAAAATCTCCTGCTGCTGCGCATCGGCGAAAAACATCAGAATATCCTCCGCCACCGCCGCGCCGATATCCTCGATATTCAAAAGATTTGCGTAAGCGTCGCTTTCCTTATCCTGCGCCGCTTTCATGGAATCCGCCCAGTTTTCAAAACTGCCATAGGATGCGGCCAGACGTTTGGCGGTGGCCTGCCCGACCTGCCGTATGCCCAGCGCATAGATAAAACGGTCAAGCGGAATACGCTGTTTCTTTCCAATCGCCGCCATCAGGTTTTTCACCGACAACGCGCCCCAGCCTTCGCGGGTTTCCAGTTTCAACGCGTCCGCGCGCTTTGGCAGGCGGAAGATATCGCCCGGTTTTTCGACAATGCCGTCGCGGTAGAATTCCTCGACGATTTTGCTGCCCAGCCCGTCAATGTCAAAAGCGGATTTGGAGACAAAATGTTTCAAACGCTCCACCGCCTGCGCAGGGCAGGCCAGACCGCCCGTGCAGCGCCGCGCAACCTCGCCCTCTTTGCGCAGGGCGGGGCTGTGGCATTCGGGGCAGATTTCGGGCATGGCAAAGGGGACGGAATCCGCGCGGCGTTTTGCCGTATCGACCCGCACCACCTGCGGGATGACATCCCCCGCCCTTTGGATCACCACATGATCACCGGCGCGGATATCCTTGCGGGCAATCTCGTCCTCGTTATGCAGTGTCGCGCGGGAGACGATAACCCCGCCGACATTAACGGGGGCAAGTTTCGCCACAGGGGTCAGCGTGCCGGTGCGCCCGACCTGAATAACAATGTCTTCCAGCACGGTTTCCGCCTGCTCTGCGGGGAATTTATGCGCCGTTGCCCAGCGCGGCGCACGGCTGACAAAACCCAGACGCTGCTGCAGCGCCAGATCATCGACTTTATAGACAATGCCGTCAATATCGTAAGGCAACTCCCCGCGCGCGGCCTGTATCTCGTTGTAATAGCGCATCATCTCCTTTGTGCCGCGGCACAGCGCCGTATTTTCCGTCACGGGAAAGCCCCAGTCTTTCAGCCGCGCATGAATGCCGCTTTGCGTATCGGAGACGGGTATACTGGTCTCGCCAAGCGCATAGACAAAAATTTTCAACGGCCGCGCTGCCGTCACGGAGGCATCAAGCTGCCGCAGCGACCCTGGCGCCGCGTTACGCGGATTGGCAAAAATCTTGCCGCCTGTGGCCGCCTGTGTTTCATTGAGTTTTAAAAAATCATCCTTGCGCATATAGATTTCGCCGCGGATTTCGATGCGTTCGGGCGCATCGGCGGGCAGATGCAGCGGTACGTCTTTTAAGGTTCTGACGTTTTTTGTAATATCCTCGCCGGTTTCGCCGTCACCGCGCGTGGCGGCGCGTGTCAATACGCTGCCTTCGTAAAGCAGGGAGCAGGACAGCCCGTCGATTTTCGGTTCGGCAAAAATCTCTATCTCCGCCGCCTCCGGCATATTGAGAAAACGCCGGATACGGGCGAGAAAATCCGTAACATCCTCTTCGGAAAACGCATTCGACAAGGACAGCATCGGCACCAGATGTTTGACCTTTGTAAAGCCGCTATCCTCCGGCACGGCGCCGACGGATTGCGTCGGGCTGTCCTCTTTGATCAATTCGGGAAAGGCGGCTTCCAGCTCCTGCAGTTTTTTGAACAGCGCGTCAAATTCCGCATCGGAGATTTCCGGCGCATCCTCGGCATGATAGAGAATATTGTGTTTTTTGATTTCGGCGGAGAGATGCGCGATTTTCTCTGCCGCCTCTTCTGCGGTGATGTCGCGGGTTTGCGATATGGTTTTTTCGGGCATCACGCAGCGATGCTCCCGATCAGTTTTTCCGCCGCCGCGCGTGCTTCTTCCGTTACGTCACGCCCCGACAGCATACGGGCGATTTCCTCGCGCCGCTCCTCCGCCGTTAAAAGCGGCGTGACATCCGTGAGGGTTTCCTGTCCTTGCGTTTTGGAGATGACAAGATGGCAATCTGCCTTGGCGGCGACTTGCGGGCTGTGCGTGACAACCAGCACCTGATGATGGGCGCTGAGCCGTTTCAGATGCGCACCGACCGCATCGGCCACCGCGCCGCCGATGCCGCTGTCGATCTCGTCGAATATCAAACAGGGAATACGGCTTTTGCCGGCCATTACGACTTTAAAGGCCAGCATCAAACGCGACAATTCCCCGCCCGAGGCGACTTTCTCCAGCGGTGCGGGTTCCTGCCCTGGATTGGTGGCGACCAGAAAACGGACGCGATCCGCGCCCTCCGCCGTCCAGTCCGACGGTTCGGCAGAGCTTTTGACCTCGGCGACAAATTGCACCTTGTCCAGCTTCAACAGCGGCAATTCTTTCAACAGCAGTTTTTCCAGCCGCCGCGCCGTTTCGTTGCGGCGTGCCGTCAGCGATGCCGCTGCCTGCGCGTATTCTTCGCGGGTTTTGTTTTCCGCCGCCTGCAGTGCTTCCAGCGCCTCGTCCTGATGCGCAATCAGATTGAGATTTTCGGCAATCTCTTCGCGTTTTTGCGGCAGTTCGGCCACAGTGCAGCCGTGTTTACGGGCGCAGTCGCGCAGCGCGAACAGCCTTTCCTCGATCATGTCCAGCGACATATCCTCACTCTCGAAACTGCCGTCGATATTTTCGATTTCCGCCAGCGCCTCGTCCAGCTCCACCGCCGCGCGATCCAGCGCCGCCGCCGCACCGGTCAGATTTTCCTGCGCAATATCGCCGATGACGCGATCCAGCAGGCTTTGCGCCTGCGCCACCAGATCGCAGGCCGCGCCATCGCCGGACAGAAATTCGCGGCACTGCATCGCCGCTTCGGAAATTTTTTCGCGGCTGCCGAGCAGTTTGCGCAATCCGCCAAGCCGTTCCTCCTCCCCCGTTTCGGGGGCGAGGCTGTCGAGTTCGGCCAGCTGGTGTTTCAAATAGTCTTCATCGGCGCGGCTTTTTTCCAGACCGGTGCGGGTACGCGCAAGCGCTTCCTCAGCCGTGCGCCAGTTTTTCCATGCGGCGGCAACCTTCGATAACTCTTCCGTATGGCCGCCGTAACGATCCAGCACGGTGCGGTGAGTTTTCACATGCAAAAGCCCGTGGGTTTCAAACTGGCCGTGAATTTCAACCAGCCGTTCTCCCGCTTCGCGCAGCAGGCCGATACTGACGGGGCGGTCGTTGATAAAGGCGCGGCTGCGCCCGTCTTCGGACAGGCTGCGGCGCAGGATGATCTCTTCGCCTTTTGCGATATCGATATCCTGTTTTTCAAACAGCCGGTAAACGGGGTAGTCTCCTGCGGGCAGCGAGAAAGTCGCCGTCACCTCCGCCTTGTCCGCACCTTTGCGGACAAGACCGGTTTCCGCGCGCATCCCCAGCGCAAGGCCGAGCGCGTCCAGCAGGATGGATTTTCCCGCCCCCGTTTCGCCGGTCAGCGCAGAAAGTCCCGCGCTGCAGTCAATCTCCAGCGCCTTGATCAGAACGATATTGCGGATGCTCAAATAGCTCAGCATTCAAAGTCAGACCTTTTTTAAAAAACACGACCCAAAGTACGGTCGTAAAATGTCGGGCGGTCTTTCTTCTCGCCCGGAATTTCGCCTTTCAAAAGACGGTAGCTGTCACGGTACCAGATGCTGTCGGGATAGTTGTGCCCGAGTACGGCCGCGGCCTTCTGTGCCTCGGGGCGGATGCCGATCGCCAGATAGGTTTCAACCAGACGGTGCAGCGCCTCGGGGACATGGGTCGTGGTCTGGTAGTCATCAACGACGCGCTGGAAACGCTGTGCGGCGGCATGGTAATGATTTG
>SKHU01000139.1 GCA_007116755.1 Alphaproteobacteria bacterium | reverse complement strand
GTTTTGTCAAACCGTATTTTCTGATTGATGCGCAAAAACTGACAATCTCCGCCACGCTGGGGCGCGAGGATACCGAAGCGTTTGAAAAACTCAGCCTGAAAAACAATTTCGAGATCGAACGTCGGCTGGCCTCCCGTCTGACGGGCGCGGCAGGGGCAGGATTTGAAGTCAGCCGCATCAAGGACAAATCAACGAATGATGAACGTAATTTCGGGCTGCTCTCCCTGACGGGACGCGTACAATTCGACAATCGCGACAACACGCTTGACCCGCGGCGCGGCTGGCTGCTGCGCCTGCGCAGCGAGCCGCATATCGACGTGTTCGGCGAGGCATCGCCCTTTGTCAAAAACACATTCGATGTTGCCACCTATATCGCTATTGATAACGACCGCGACCATATTCTGGCGCTGCGCGGACGGATCGGCACGATACTCGGCGGTTCGACCGCCGATATTCCGGCCTCGCGCCGTTTTTATGCAGGCGGCGGCCATTCGATCCGCGGTTTCGGCCATCAGGAGGCCGGACCGATTGCCGCCAACGGCGACCCGCTCGGCGGGAGGTCTTTGATCGAAACGGCGGCGGAGCTGCGCTTTAAAGTCACGGAGACAATCGGCGGTGTTGCTTTCGTCGATGCAGGCGGTGTCTATGACGCGATTTTCCCCGATTTCAAGAATGGCTATTATGTCGGTGCAGGTGTCGGCGCGCGCTATTATACCGCATTCGGGCCGATCCGTTTTGATATCGCCGTGCCGATGAACAAACGCGCACAGACCGACCGTAATTTTCAATTTTATATCAGTATAGGGCAGGCTTTTTAGATGATGATTTTTAAAACACAGAAACCGAAACTTGCCCCCGCCGCCGGAGAGATTAAAGCGCAGCGGCGTGACGGCGGCGCAAAACGCGGCAAGCCGCCGCTGAAACTGTTCCGCCATCTGGTCTGGGGCATCTTCTCACTGGCGCTGCTGGGCATATTCCTGTTTGCGCTGCTCCTGCAAAGCTTCCTGTTCTGGCTGAATACCGAAAACGGATCGGAGTGGCTGGGACGGCAACTCGCACTGCTCAGCGCACAGACCGGCTATCACCTGCATATGCAGGATTTCCGCATGCACAGGCTATCGGGCATCACGGTCGGTGACATGCAGCTCGCAGATAAAGACGGCGATCTTTTGAGAGCGGAGAATATGCGCGTCACCGTCAGTATTCTGCCGCTGGCCGTACGCCGTGCGGCCGTGCTGGCCGAATTCGGAACACTCGACATTCTGCGTCTGCCGGAAATGGAAAAAACGGAACCGACGGAGGGCGGGCTGCATATACCGTTTTTTGCGCTGCCCGAACGCCCCGATCTGTATTTCACAACGGCGCGGCTGTGGCTGAACGCGGATGTTCTGCGCCTGTCCCCCGATATTATTGAAGGCGGGCTGGAAATGCGCCTGAAAACGCTGCAAAACCTGCGCATGGAAGAGGACAGGCTTGTCCTGTCGGGCGCAATCGGCACGGGCGGCATCAAAAGCGAAAACGAAACAGCCGCCTATCTGCCGCAATATTTTTCCTATCGCGCGGCCGCCGCATGGCAGGGCGGTGCTCTTGAAATGTCGCATCTGCATCTGCTCAAAGACGGGCTGTATGATCTGGCCGGCAATGCCGCATTTGATCCCGAAACCGCAGATTTTTCCGCCGCTTTTAAAGGAAAGCTGGAACAGGCGCTGCGCCCCGAGCTCGGCAAGGAGGTTCGTGTGAATTTCACGGCGGACGGCACGGCGGAATCCTTCTCCGCCCTGATTGATGCCGAAGGGCATCTGGCAGGTGAAACCGTACGCGTACATCTGCCCGCAGATATACGCCCCGATATGATTATCCTGCCGTCTTTTACCCTGCGTATGCCCGGCATTGCGGCGGACGGCACGCTGTCACTGTCGCGCGTTGGAAATCTCGCGGACGGACAACTGGAGATCGATATCGCCGATTTGGGAATTTTGCGGGGCTTGCCTGTCTTGTCGGGGATTGACGGCATTGAAAATTTGCGCGGCAGCGGCATGTTTTCGCTGGTGCTGAAACATCCGGCCGGACGGCAGGAGGTCGAGGGGCGCGCCGCTTTGCGCAATCTGGCTTATGGCACGACCTCTTTCCGTACGCTGACAGCCGACATCGATTCCCTTGACGGCGGCGCACGCCACCGGCTGCGTTTTTCGGGCGAAGGCCATGACCGCGTCGCGTTCCAAATCTCCGGCGATATCACCGCCGATCCGTCTGCGCGCCGCGCCGATATTTCCGAATTGCTGCTGCGATCCGGCGCGGGACACATCACCGCCTCCGGCTTTGTGACGGCGGAGGAGATGCGGATCGATACCCGCCTTGCAGATATCGTCTCTGAAAACCTGCCCTTTGTTGCGCTGGGCGCATGGCCGGCGAAAATTCCGTCGGGACGGATTTTGCTGACGGGCAGCCCCGCCGTGCCGGAGATTGCCGCAACGGCAAAAATTGAAGGACGTTTCCGCGAAGTGCATGACGCAACGCTGTCGCTGGAGGCCGCCTATCAAAACGGCCGCGCAAGCGCCGCGCTGAAAGGCGAAGGGCGCGGCATCCGCACCCTTTCCGCCAATGCTGCCCTGCCGCTGACACTGTCTTATTATCCTTTCGCATTTGATCTTGCCGAAGAGGCCGCGCTGTCGGGCGGTGCGGAAGGCGATTTTGATCTTGAGCAGGTGGTGCTGCCCTTCCTGACACCGGGGCAGCGCCTGACGGGAGGAGTAACGCTTTCCGCCGCACTCGGCGGTACGATAGCAGCACCTGATTTCTCCGGCCATCTGGTGCTGAGCGATGCGGAATTCCGCGACCGCAGTATCGGACTTGTCCTGCAGAATATCCGCGGCCGTCTGGGTTTTGATCAAAACGGCGCGGTGCTGGAAAATCTTTCCGCCACGGATGGCAGCGACGGCACGCTGACGGTGAAAGGCGATATCCGCATCGGCGGCGGGACGGATGCGTCAAATGTTACGGCCGAGGCGACGCTGCGCCGCATGCGTCTGATACAATCGCCGCATGTGAATGCACGGCTGAATGCCGATCTTGCCGTTGTGCCGGGACAGGGGAATATGCTGTATCTGATCCGCGGCGATATCCTGCCGGAAACCGTGATGATTACGCTGCCCGAACGTTTTGAGCGCAGCATCCCCGCATTAAACATCGTCGATGCCGATGCGGAGCAGAAAAGCAATATACTCGAACGCGTCGCCATGGATATTCAGACAAAAGCGCCGGGACGTATTTTCGTGCGCGGCTGGGGACTGGATGCGGAGCTGAAAGGCGATCTGAATATCGGCGGTACGGTCGATGCGCCCGATATTCGCGGCGCACTCGGCCTTGTTCGCGGCCGTTATGAGGAACTCGGCAAGCGTTTTGATATCACCCGCGCCGATTTCCGTTTTCAGGGGCCGATACCGCCTTCCCCCTATATCGACATTATGACCGAAACGCCCGCGGGTGATCTGACCGCACGCATCGGCATCAGCGGCACAGTGGAAAATCCGGCGGTCAGCATCACCTCCGACCCGCCGCGGCCGCAGGAGGATGTGATTGCACAATTGCTGTTCGGGCAGGATGTTTCCAGTATTTCGCCGTTTCAGGCCATTCAACTGGCGCAGACGGTGCGGCGCTTTTCCGGTCAGGGCGGCAGCGGTATTGATCCCGTCGGCGGCATCCGCGGCGCAACAGGGCTGGATGATCTCCGCGTTCAGGGCGATAGCGAAGGCGGTTTTACCGTCGGCGCAGGCAAATACCTCACCGATAAAGTCTATATCGAAGCCGAAACCGGCACAGAAGAAGGCTCGACCGGCGCAAAAATCCAGATCGAACTGACACCGCGCGTCACCATTGAAAGCAAGACCGGCACCAGCGGATCGACCGGTGTCGGCGTGTTCTGGAAGCGGGATTACTGACGGTCGGCACGCCCTCTAAAGCAATTCTCTATCAAATAAATCTACCCTGTCATCTTGAGCGAAGCGAAAGATCTTTTCTTAATTACCGGAAGATTCTTCGCCTGCGGCTCAGAATGACAGATTTTGTTTCGATTTTATTCGATAGCAAACGGCCCTAAAAAAAACGCGACGGGTTTCCGTCATCGTCTTCCCGCATTCCGCGCTCAGGCATCGGCGGCGCAGGGTAGCGACCGAATACGGCGTTCCAATACGCCCATGACCGCCCGTCGATAATGCCGGGCGGTGCGTGGTTGAGAGCATAAATAAAGTCCTGATCCGATACATATTTGCGAATGATACGCATATCCTCATATGTTGCGTAACGCATCGCATAAGCCATAAAGCGCACGGGGTCTTTCAGCGCTTCTTCCGGCGGTTCAAACCAGACAATGCGCTGTGCCGCATCGGCAATTTCCGGTGTGCACGCAATCTGTTTCACATCCCGTTCCCCCTGCCTGTTTCCGGTCGAAACGGTTTTATGACAGGCAGTGCGCCGAGATCAACCTCCGTTGCAGCCTTGACCAAACGTGTTTTGACATCATCGGAAAGCTCATGCACATTTCCGTCTTTAAAATAGCACAGGGCTTTCAGACTGTTCTGCGGGCTGAATGCATCACCGTAAATCGCCTGACCGGCGGCCAAAGCCTGCAGCAGCCCGATTCTTCCGGAGGAAAGAATGGCATCTATGTCCAGATAGTCCTTTTTCTCCGCCCGTTTTTGCACAACGGCCGCCTTCATTCCGGCCAGATCAAGCAAAGACGCAATTTTCAGATTGGTGTCCGCAACAATATGCGGCTTTTCAAGCTGCGGCAGGCCGGGCAGACCAAAAAAAGAAATTTTAACCGGAATACCTTTTTTATCAATGACCGCGCCGAGTGTATTCGGAGCGCTTTGCGTGACCGTTGCCCCCTTCATAAAAGGAAGGCGGGCGGCCAGCTCTATCGGGTCGAATTCCTTTGCGCCGAAAAAGTCAAAATCCACAGATTCCCTGTGCCCCAGATGCAGGGCAATGGCCGTGCCGCCGTAAAGCGTAAACTCCTCCGGCATATCCGCAAATTCCGGCCATAGGGATTTTTGCGCCTTCGGCAAAATATCCATACGGGGTTCAAATTTTTCGGTTGCCATTTTTTCATCCCTGTTGTGCTGCGTATTTCACCATTATAACAAAGGCTGCGGTTGTTTTGTGATAAAAATTCACAATCCCCCTACAGCGTTTACGGCAAATCTCAAAACATATGATTATTTTACATATTGACTTAACGGGTGTTTTCTGTTAGAATACGGCCACGCAAGAGACTCTGTCAGCCCATAAACGATAAGGAGATTGTTATTAAAAATATGATCGGTTATTTAAAAGACTGGTTTAACGGAAATTCCTATCCGCGAAAAATAACCGCTGTTGCGGAATATAAAACAGGACATGAATTAAATCGGGAATTCGGGCAAAAGGTTGCGGTTTATAAACGCATCCCCTATCACTGCCGGTATTTTGCCGAAAGAAATGATGACAACCGCTATAATATTTATCTTCATTTCAGCGCGCTGTATATCGGTGCATATAGTTCACAATCCGTCGATTCCGACGTGCTGAAGGTCAAAAGCGGCGTATCGCTGGGCGAGGCCTTGCGGACAATCCGCAAAATGGATGACAGGGCTGCCAAAAGCACGAAACACCCGCCGCTCTGGCGTTCACGTGCGAATATCCGGAATGTCGAGAAGCGTTTGAAATCCTCCGGCCCCATGCGGCAC
>SKHU01000042.1 GCA_007116755.1 Alphaproteobacteria bacterium | reverse complement strand
GTGTCATTTAAAATTCTCTGGATTGATATTCGCTCCTATGCGGGGCGTTTTCAACCCTGTATGACGGCAGGCATTGCCGAAGAGAAATATTGGAGCGCGTTTGCAACGCCGCTGGTAGCAGCGGAAGAGGGCGCGTTGATGCTGGTGCAGGATTTTGATTTGCTCAAAAAAATGATTCCGGTCTGGATTTCGCATTATCTGGACTTGATCGATGCGGGAAAAATCGACCCCGGGGCCACGGATTATCTGTGCAGCCATTATTCCTCGCACTCCCTGCGGGAGGAGGCGGTGTCGCTGCTGGAAAAAACCGGCGCGCTGATCGAAGAGAACAGATGGTTTTCCAACCTTTCGCAAAAAGGCAATACAGGCACGGCCTCGATCTTTATTATACTGGAGGAGTTGGCACGCACGAAAAAACTGAAAACAGGGCAGCGCATTCTGTGTCATGTGCCGGAAAGCGGGCGCTGTCTGAACGGATTTATGATGCTGGAGGTCGTATAAAAAATGAACAGCAAAGAAGTGATGCGCTTGCTGGTAAAAATCTGGACGGATTTTGATACAAGCCTGTCTTCCGTGCCCTTGATTGCAAAGCTGGAGAGGAAGAAATTCCGTCTTGAGGATTACCGTATGCTGCTGGTCAATCACCGCCAGCAGGTGGTGGAAGGGTCGCGCTGGATCGCGCGCGCGGCATCGAGTATTTCCGCACCATGGCTGGATCAGCGCTCACAGTTTTTACGACATGCGGTCACCGAACACCGCGATTACCGGATGCTGGAGGAAAACTATGTTGCCGCAGGCGGCAAGCGGGAAGAGATCATCAATGCCGAAAAAAATATCGGATCGGAAGCACTGCATGCCTTCATGTATCAGCGTGCTTCGGAGCCCAATCCCTTCGAATTGCTCGGCGCGATGTTCATTATCGAAGGGCTGGGAGAACGCAAGGCATCGGAATGGGGGCGCATGATTCAAAAGCAGCTGGAACTGCCCGATGAAGCCGTCAGTTTTCTGCTTTATCACGGCGAGCATGACGAAGACCATATGCAGGAATTTGACGACACGCTCAATTCGGGTATTCTTGAAATACCGGATATGGGGCGGCGTATCGTCAAAACTGCAAAAATCGTTGCGCGGCTTTACCGTCTGCAACTGGAGGAACTGGGGAATATCTGATGGCGGAAGCTGCGAAAAAACCACGCAAAAAAACGCAGAAGAAGAAAAAGACGAAAAAAAATGCTGCAGCATTTGAGCCGCGTCACGATATGCGCGACCCCGATCCATGGCAGGCGCTTTTGCTGGATAACAGCAGTTTTATCGATGAAAAGGCAAAAGCGGCATTGATGCGCAATAACGGCACGCGTGCGCGGCAATTCCTTTTTCCTGTGGTGCGTCCGCTGGCGCGGCTGTCGATTGTGCTGGTGCAATTGCTGCGCATTATTCTGCCGAACAGTCTGACCTCATCAAAAATGCTGCACCGTCTGATTTGCTGGGGCATGCGCAATTTTGTCAGCAGGGATGCCAATTATCTGATCCTGCGCCACTTCCATATCGGCAGCCAGATTCTTGCTTTTCTCAATAAAAATGCTGCAGATGGCGCCCTGCCGTCACACCCGCTTTTGCCGCGTGTCATTGATGATCTGAAGGATGATTTTTTTCTGCAGCATGATTTGAATCTTTATAATTTTGTCATTTCCCTGAATGAATATCTGCGGGAAAACGGCGGCGACATTCAAACAAAATCTTTAAAGCAGATAGATTTTTCCATGATCCGCGATCCCGATGCCGATATTGATCTCGATTCTCTGCCGCAGAAATGGTCGAATGTGCTGGATTTGCAGACGGCGGTGGAACTTTACACGCCGCTGTTCGGCGTATTTTTGTCTGATTCCGATTTCTGGCGGGCCAGCAATTCGCTGCAGCTTGATGAAACGGTGGCGGTTTATGTTGCCAAATTACTGGGGGAGGGCATGATTCTGACTTTCGTCAATAACAAACATCCGATGGTGCCGCTTTCAACGATGGAGGCCGGATTCCGCCTGATGCTGCACGGGCTGGATGCCGAAAATCTGCACGGTTTTATCCGCCATATCCGCCTGCACGGTCTGCCGGGCAAAACATGATTCTTGCTTTGCTTTTGAAAACCGCCCTAAAATGAAATATGGGACGGGATAAGAAGACGCTCAAAGATATTTTCAAAAAAGCCGCCGCCGTGAAAAAACGGCATGAAAAACACGACCCCGCATGGGGCGCACGCAAACATGATGTTTTCTCCGCCACTGTCATCAGGGTGGAGGAAGATGCCGGAACCAAAAATATGACATTGATGCTGGATGCGGGGGATCGGATCGAGGATTTGCAACCGGGCGGGGGGATCGGCTTGCCCGGCGGAGCCGACCAAACAAGCGTATCCGTAATTGTCGGGATGTTGAAGATAAAAAATGAAAAGGAAAAGCAACTTGCCGCAGCCCTGCTGCAACCCAATGCGCCCTATCCCGGCATATTGCTGACGCCGCCTTCGGAAAAACTTCTGCAACTGCTCGATAAAAAACTGACGGAGCGCCCGTGCGCGGAATTGGCCGATGCACATCAAAACCTGAAAAATATTCTGGCCGATGGTGAAAAAAGTGCGGAATTACAGGCGGCTTATAACGTAGCCGATCTTTTGAAAATTTTTCCAAAACATGTCACGGCAGAGGAATTGCTGACGGCGCAGGGCCCTGCGCATGGCAATAAAACATTCAGCCTGATCGATTACGGAGAGATGACGGCGGATGACGGCGCGCAGCGGCAATATTTGAAAATCTCGGTTCTGCCCGAAGCGGGGCTGCATGTGCAAAAACTGTTCGGAGAGGGCAGTAAGAAGGTTTTGCATTTCGGCGAGACCTCGCATTATCTGGCGGGGTTAAATACGGGCGACAGGCTGCATATCAATAAAACGGCCAAAAATAAGGATGATTTTTACCTGCCGCGGGATTTGTCGGGCGGGGCGGTGATGATCGCGCAAGGCAACGGCGCGGCGAATTTTGTCTCGATGTTGAAAGATATCCGGCGACGCAAGGATGCGGGAGAGGTTGTCGGTGCGGTGCATCTGGTACTGGCCGCACGCGATGAAGACTCCGTCTGGGGGCTGAAAGAGCTGAAACCTTATCTTGATGACGGTACAGTGGCGCGGCTGGATATTGTTCTGGCGGATACCGGTGCGGAAAAAGGCATTGAAGAAAATCCGCAAGAACCGTTTCCGCAGAAGACAAAGGCGGCGCTGTATGTGCATCACGGCACGCGGCTGGCGGATGACGGTCAGGATATCCGCAACGCCGCAACGGGTTTGTTTGATCCCGCAATTGAAAAACCGGTTTATGCGGCGCTGAAAAACGGCGGCGGCGTGTTTATCTCCGGCGGTGAAGGGTTCAGGGATACGATCAAAAGCGCCGTCTGTGCGATTGCGGCACGACAGGGGAAAATGCTGTCCGGCCTGAAGGGGAAAATCTACACCACCAAATCGACCATGCGCATTCAGGGTGAGGATCGGGGCTGGAGCCGCCGCCTTGCCGGAAAATTCCTGAACGAGCATTTAAAAAAAGCGGGGCGGTAATCTTGTAAAACGCTTTCTGTTGTCATATGGTATCCTCATATGATGCCATAAAAGGACGGAGGCGGTTATGACGATGGATCCTTTCCTGAAAGACACGCTGCGCGAATCTCTGCTGGATGCGACGCATCGGGGCGATGTCAAACGCGTCCTTTACTATCTCGACAAGCTGCCGGCGGAGGATATGCGCACGGATTTCGGAGAAAACGTGCTGAGTTGCGCGGCGCATAACGGACATCTGGAAATTGTCGATATTCTCGCGCAGCGCGGTGTTGATCTGCATTATTTTGAAGAATACGCGCTGCGCAAGGCGGCAGGGCAGGGGCATGATAAAATGGTTTCCTATCTGCTTGATAAGGGTGCGGATATCCACGCGATGGGGGATGTTGCGTTGCACTGGGCAGTCCGTGCAGAGAAAAACAGCACGGTGCGCCTGCTTTTGGAGCACGGGGCAAACCCGAAGAATCTTGATGAAGATTTGCAGCAGCGCTGTCTTGAGGTTAAGGCACAGATGGATGCGGAAGAAAAGCGCCGCCGCGAGGAGGATCGCGCCCGCAAACACGAAAACCGCAATACCCGTCAGCAGAATATCCGCAGTTTTATCCGCCGCGGCCCGCGTCGCTGAGTTTATCGCTGCGGGGCAGGGCGCAGACAGGCTGGCGGCGTATCGCGCTGTTGCATATATTTCAGGTGATTTTGATAAAAGGCGCTTTGTTCCGGTGCGGTGGCAAGCTTTTTGATCTCGTGCCGCGTGTCCGCCGTCAGTGTGTGCGTTTCCGAGGCTGTGATACAATCGCCTTCTATATAATTGACCGTCGCGCAGCCTGACAGCGCAAAAACGCCTGCGGCAAGTGCGGAAAGCTTTATCATGTGACGTGCGGACATTATCTTTTCCTTAAAAATAAAATAGAGAGGTGCGGTAATTTAGTACCGGCGGCGTTCTATGTCAATTCTGTTTTTCTGGAATGCAGCGGAATTGTTGCGTAGAATATTGAAAAAAAATAAAAACAAAAAGGTTTTCCTCCCGTGAGCACGCCGAAGAAATTTGATACCGAAACGCAATGGGTTGTGATTACCGGTGCGCCGTCATCAGGCAAAACATCGGTGCTGATGGAACTGGCCGAGCGCGGCTGCCATGTCGAGCACGAAATTGCCCGCAATTATATCACCGACCTTTTGAAAGAAGGTAAAAAACTCGAGGATATTCGTGCCGATGAAGGAAAGCTGCAGCGCGATATTCTGGAATTAAAACTGCACCGTGAAACGATTTTGCACCCCGATGAACGTATTTTTATTGATCGCGGCGTGCCGGACAGCATCTCTTATTACCGTATCGCCGGTCTGGATTCGGCCGAAGCGGAGGCGAAATGTTATCATTTCAAATACGGCACGGTCTTTTTATTCGACCGTTTGCCGCTGGTCAAAGACGGTGTGCGTGCGGAAAGCGAAGACGTTGCCGATCTGCTGGATAAATCGCTGGAGGAGGACTATAAAGAGGTCGGCTATCAGCCCGTGCGTGTGCCGGTTATGACGATTGAAGAACGTGCCGATTTTATTTTGCAGCACTTGGCCGGGGATGGCTGACGGCGGCGGACATATCTTTTTTGTAAAATGATGCCCCTGTGACGATCAGCGCGATGGTCAGCAATATATAGGCGCTAAATCCGGCGGAAATTTGTGAAACGGTGATTCCGCCATCAATCAGCACCCCCATCAACGGCGGCGTTGCCGCAGACATCAGGACGAGCATGGCCACCAGAGCGGAACGTATCGCGCCCAGATGCCGCGTGCCGTAAAGCTCCGGCCAGAGCGATCCGAAAACCGCGACGGCAGTTCCGTTCGACATGCCCAGCAAAACCATAAGCGCCAGCGCAACGGCAGGCGCATCGAAAGCCGAAACCAGCGCCAGCCCTGCCGCCATCGGCAGCAGATAGAAGGGTAGGATTTTAAAACTGCCCAAACGGTCAACCAAAGCACCGGAAATAACCGCCATGACAAACCCTGCCGCGGCAAAACCGCCGATCGTCATGGCAAACCATGCCATATTCCAGCCTTTTTCCTCGACCAGCGCGGCCTGATGAAAAAAGCTTCCCGTTCAGATAAAGGCGGGGGCGGAGACAGCCGGCAGCATCAGATAAAAGCGCCAATCGGACAAGACTTGCGCC
>SKHU01000295.1 GCA_007116755.1 Alphaproteobacteria bacterium | reverse complement strand
TCGGCGGGGAGTGTTTCATGGTTCGGCGCGGGGGCATCCGCCCCGCCGGTTTTCAAAATCCGTATTGCGGGAATTTGCGTCATGTTATCTACCTCCAGCCTGTGGCCGTCCATGTTTCCTCTGTCACAACGCCGTCGGGAGATTGCGCGCTGAAATAGCGATAGATCAGCCGCCTGTATGTGCC
This sequence comes from Alphaproteobacteria bacterium, assembly GCA_007116755.1. Lineage (GTDB taxonomy): Bacteria > Pseudomonadota > Alphaproteobacteria > Micavibrionales > CSBR16-224 > CSBR16-224. The sequence goes on along the minus strand of SKHU01000295.1, from coordinate 5,568 downwards.
GGTTTCGACTTCATCTCCTTCAAGCGGTGCGGTGACGGTTTCCCCGATCAGATGCTCCAGACAGGGCGCGCCCTTTTCGCCGAAACCGTCGGTGATGGCCGCGTGGCGCGGTGTAATGCGGTACAGCCCGTCTTCCTCCGCCTTTTCAAGATCGGCGGTGACAAGGCAGACAAACCAGTGGCTGGCAAAAACCGCCGAAGGCATCGTCAAAAACAGGGCAAAAATGAAAACGGTGCAAAGTTTCTTCACGGTTGCCGGCCTTTTCTTTTCCGGTTGTGGTTGCGGTTGCGGTCGGGCGCGGGGTGCGGATTGCTCTTTTGCCGCAATGCGTTTTTCAGGAATTTGTAGCAGACCAGCTCGTGCCGCGCATCGTTGATGGCGATATGCGCATCTTTATCGGGCAGGCGCGGCAGTTTCAGCCCTTTTTTTCCGGCTTCGCGCTTGAGTTCGTTGATATCGCGGAATTCGACGCGACCGATATTTTTCTGCTTCTGCAGCAGAGTAAAAAATTCGCCCATACCCCCGAAAAGCTGGCAGATCAGCACATTGTCGTGGGAGCCGTTGCGCGCCCAGAGTTCGATCTTGTCCGCCGGCTCGAACATATCCAGAACGCCTTTGCGGATTTCATCGAGATTTTTCCATGTCGAAGGGTCGTCGAGCTTGTCGAGAACATGCTCCTGCAGCCAGTCCTGTTTTTTGGCCGCGTTCAGATTAAATTCATTGGAGATGCCGTAATATTCATCGGCCTTTTTGCCGTTTTTTTCACTGACAATGCCGATGCTGATCAACTCACAGCGGAATTTTTCCGGATCGTCACAGAATTCGGTATCGAAAAAATAACGTCGCAACGCGGGGCGTTTCGGCGCGGCGGAATCCGGCTTTTTTTGCGGTGAGGCCATGCTGTCCGTTCCTGTCTATGATTTGATATAAGGATTCTTATAGCAGATGCGGCCAAACAAATAAACTGTCATTCCCGCGCGAGGCGGGAATCTTGTGAGTCGGGTTATAAGATGCCCGTTTTCACGGGCATGACAAATTAGGGGACAGTGTTTTGATACGGATCAGTGCGGTTTCGGTTTCGGATTGCGGCTGCGGTGGCGGTTATAAAGGATTGTACCGCCTGTTCCCGCGCCGCCGGCCAGCAGCAGCGTTGCCAGAGCGCTCCAGATCAGCAGGCGCTGTTTTTTGTGGGGGGCGAGAATCTCGTCGAGTTTTTCGCCTGCGCGCTCGCGTACGTTTTCGTAAGTCGGACTTTCGATTTCGGCGCGTGCCTCCAGCACCGCGTTGAAGTTATGTGCCAGAGACTGGCTTTTCGGATTTTCTGCCGTCAGCCCTGCGCCCTCCAGATCCTCCGCCGTGATACTCATATCCGTATGGGCGCGTTTCAAAAGATCGAAAGCGGTATAAGGCAGCGCTTCGCGCGTTTTTGTGGCGGCATAGAGCGGGTCGTTCTGCATTGTCCGGCTATAGGCGCGGTAGGGGGCGAGCTTCTCTACGGCACGGCTGTAAACCTGATCGAACAGGGCGCGGCGTTCTTCGAGATTTTGCGGCATATCCTCGGGCAGAATTTCGTCACGCGCTTCAAAAACAAGCTTCATATTGTGATTGAGATACGGGCTGTGCGGATTGTCCCAGAAAAGATTGTGGTTGTGAGTGTCGGAACGGATGCCGGAAAGGCCGCGGATCCTCTCCCATGTAAGGTCTTTGTCCAGCATGGCGCTCCAGAAAACGATATGCGATGCGGGCAGCATCTGGGTGATATTGTTTTCGCCCGCGCGGCTGCGGTAATCGCCGATATAGCCTCTATAGGCGGCGTGATAGTCGGCATCGGCGGCGCGGCGTTGCAGTTTGTCTTCCACCTGTGCCGGGTCAAGATGAATGGTGCGGCTCGTATAGGGCAGGTGCTGCGGGTCAAGATCGCCCGTATATGTGCCGCTTTGCGCGGCGCGGATTTTTTCCAGCGCCTTGGCATCGATGGCGTTGAACAGCGCGGCGCGGTCTTCCAGCCGCAGCGGTATCGCGCCGCCGTCCAGCAGAATGTCACGCGCGCGCAGCACGGCTTTGATGTTGTTGTCGCGCTGCTCGCCCGATCCCGACCATTGGCGGAACTCCGTCGGGCGGTCGTCATTGCGGTTGTCCGGAACTTGTGACAGCGTTTCCCATCCGGTTTGCGGGTTCAGATAGGCATCCCAGAGATGCGCGAAACTGCTAAAATACATGCTTTCCGTCACACCTTCTCTGGTGATGCCGGTGGCGGCGGTGCGCCATGCATCGGCATAGCTGTTGTCATTGCGGAAACGCTCCAGCCGCTGTTCGCGTGGCGTGGGGTCAAGATGGATATTGGAGGCATCGAAGGGATAGCTTGCATAGTAATCCATCGCATCGGCCAGCGCCGTTTCCTGCACCGTGCCGCGTACGGCTTTGAAACGCAGCAGCGGGTCGGCCAGCGCCGCATTTTCAGGGTTGCGGGATGCGGCGATCAGATCGGCGATATTGTCATCCAGAGTTGTGCTGTTGCGCGCATCGCGCTCCGTGCCTTCAAAACCCAGCAAAAGATTGGCGTTGACATCATCGGGATTGACGGCGGCATGCAGCACCGCCAGCAGCGTGCGGGAGGAGGGCGCGCCAAACCAGCCCTGCCGCCGCGCATCATCGGCCAGCATATTGATTTTTCCAAGATAGGCGCGGTCTTCCTCCAGCCTTTGCAGTTTTCCGCTTAAAGAGGTGTTGTCACCCAGCACGGCGACCAGCGCCTGCGTCGGCGTCAGCTGCGAGAGAACCGCATCCTGCACATCGGCAGGCATGTCCTGCGCTACGGCAGGCGCAGCGGCAAGTACCGTAAATGCCGCCGTCAATAAAGCAGGTTTTTTCATGCTGTTTCCCGATTGTGACATCTGTTACCCCGTAAAGACCGACCGTTATTGAATTCAGAAAAGGATATTAAACCAGATTCAATGATATGTCAAATCATAAACGCGAAAACTCTATCATTTCAAACGGCGATTCCCTATACTGCTTTTAAAGAGGGCCTGACAGGGAGGGAAAACGGAAATGGTGCTTGTTGTTGCAATTTATGCCGCGGTTCTGGCGGCGTTTTATCTCTTGCTGTCGCTGCATGTTGCGTTTCTGCGCCGCGAGATGAATGTTGCCTTCGGTGACGGCGGCAAGGAAAAGCTGGCCAAAGCCATCCGCACCCACGGAAATTTTTCCGAATACGTGCCCTTTATGCTGTTGCTTCTGGTGATGCTGGAGCTGAACGGCACCTCCGACCCCATCGTGCATCTTCTGGGCGGGGTATTTGTTCTGGCACGCTGTCTGCATGCATCAGGTATGCTGTTTTCCAAAAAACGCATTTCCATCCGCCGCGTGACAGGTGCGGCGCTGACATGGCTGCTGATCGGCGTGTCGGGATCACTGCTTTTGGCGAATGTGATGCATTACGTCTTCTGATCTTGATCCGTTTCAAGACCGGCCAGCAACGCATCGCTTTCGCGCTCAAGAACGGTTTCAAGTTTTTTCATCATCTCCTGCGGCGGCAAGCCGGGCGGAATCGGCGGCAGAATGCGGAACGTGACCGTGCCCGGTTTTTTCCAGAACGCATTGCGTCCCCAGAACACACCGCTGTTCAGCGCCATCGGCACGACCGTCAGCCTTGTTTCCTTATAGATTTTGGCAATCCCGCCGCGATAGGGGCGGTCAACACCCGGCGCAACGCGCGTGCCTTGCGGGAAAATCACGATCGGCCGGCCTTCCTTTTTGACGCGCTGTGCGCCTTTGAGGATCGAGCTCATCGCCTCTGTCGCCGAGCCGCGGTCAATGGCAATCATGCCCATGCGCAGCGGATACCATCCCCAAAGCGGAATCCATGTCAATTCGCGCTTCAGCACAATGGCCGGTTCTTTCAAAAAGGTGAAAAGCTTTAATGTTTCATAGGCGGATTGATGTTTGGCGGCCAGAATGAATGCGCCGTCTGCGGGCAGATGCTCCAGCCCCTCGATTTTGAGATCCAGCCCCAGCACGTATTTTTCGATGAAATCCAGATAGGGGAAATAGATTTTGCGAATCACCGCAAAGCATTTCGCCTGCGGCAGCAGCAGCGTCCAGAGCAGCGCGATGCTGAAAAACAGCGATCCGCCGAAAAACAAAAAATTGAAAGCAAGCGAGCGTATGCGGTGTGTCATCTCGTGTTTTATCTTATATCTGCATAATCCGGCGGCGCAGCAGATTTTTTGTGCCGAGCCGCGCCGCAATATAAAGCAGAAATATACCCGCGGCAAGCGGCCAGAGAAGCGGGAGCGGCGCAACGGTGATGCCGCCGGGCAGAACCGCGCGGTCTCCGTAGAGCAGATAGACGGCGGCGCAGAAAACCGCGACAATCAGCGCACCGGCCAGCACACCGCGGAAAATGCCGCGCAACGCGTGGCGGCTGAACACGTAAAGCAGCATGCCGTCATCCGCGCCAAGCAGATGCATCAGATCAATCGTTCCGCCTTGCGGCCTGAGCGCACGGCGCAGGGACATAACGGCGAAAACCAGCAGCAGCGCGAATCCGGCCAGAATGCCTGCATCAAGAATACGGAGAAAGCGGGTATAGCGTTGCTGCAATGCGGCGATTTGCGGATCAAGGCTGTGGTCGCGCAGCTCGGCTGTGGGAAAATCATCGGCCAGCATCGCGAGTTTATCCAGCAGCGCCGCGTCTTGTCCCGCTGCGGCACGCAGATGGATCAGCGCCGGAACGGCCGTATCGGCGGCATCCCTGTCCGCAAAAGCCGGCAGCGTCCGCCCGTCGATCAGGGAAAGCTCTTCTGCCGCAGGCAGTTGCTCCAAAACCGCATAGGCGGCTTCGGCCTGCTCGCGCGGGCTGCGCATCTCCCCCTCATGCGCGAAAAATCCCAGCGTGAAAACGCCGGTGATGTTCTGGCGCCTCTCGCCGATCTCGGCATGGAAATGCTGCCAGGCAACGGCAAGCGCAAGAATTATCAGAATAAAAAACGCCATGCGCGGCACGGGCGAGGGAATCGCCGGATGCGCGGCGGCCGGCATCAGATTGTCGGGATAGCCCGGAATTTTTTTTCTGTCTGCGGTCATGTCTGCGGTCATTTTGTCAAACCTGCTTTTTTTTATGTGCGCGATTGATGCGACTGATTCGCGTTTATATTTTTATGCGGCGGCATGGGTTGTTGTGCCCGCGCCGCCTGTTTGTGTTTTTGTTCCGGTTTCCGTTTCAATTTTCGTTTCCGGCTGTGCCTGCGGCACCGCGGTGATTCGGCCATCGGCAAGATGTAAGGCGGGGCGCGGCATATTCTCGAGAATCCAGCGGTCATGCGTGGCCATCAGCACGGTGGTGCCGAGCTTGTTCAGCTCCGAAAGCAGGCGCAGAATTTTTTTTGCGGAAATTTCATCAATATGCGCCGTCGGCTCATCGGCGAGAATCAGTTGCGGCCGGTGAATCACCGCGCGCGCGAGTGCAACAGCCTGCCGCTCGCCGCCCGAGAGCGAATCGGGGCGGCTGTCGATTTTATTTTCAAGACCAAGCCATTTTAAAATTTCCGTGACGCTGGAGGAAAT
>SKHU01000154.1 GCA_007116755.1 Alphaproteobacteria bacterium | reverse complement strand
CGCAATCGGTGATGCGGTCGATCAGGCTTTGCGGCGAAAACCCGCCGAACACAACCGAATGCACCGCGCCGATTCGCGCACAGGCCAGCATCGCATAAACCGCTTCCACAACCATCGGCATATAGATCGTCACGCGGTCGCCTTTTTTAACGCCGCGCGCTTTCAGACCGTTGGCCAGTTTGCACACTTCATCCTTCAATTGGGCATAGGTGATTTTTTTGCCGTCTTCGGGATTGTCGCCCTCCCAGATCAGCGCCGTCTGGTCTGCGCGCTGCGGCAAATGGCGGTCGATGCAGTTATAGGAGGCGTTCAGCGTGCCGTCCATATACCAGCGAATCCGTGCATTATCGGCAAAATCGACATCCTTGACCTGCGTGTAGGGTTTCATCCAGTCGATACGCTTTCCGTGCTCGCGCCAGAAGCCCTCATTATCCTCGATCGCGTGTTTGTACATCTTTATGTATTTTTCCGGCGTGATTTTGGCGTTTTTTCTGATATGATCCGGCACCGGATAGATTTTATGCTCCGTCATCGGCGATTCTCCTAGATTTGGGGTTTCAAATAAATTCATGCAAATTCTGGCGGAATCATAGAGAATTCCGCACAAAACTGCAAGTCCCGCCGCCTTTTTGCCCGGCCCTTCAAAAAAGAATTTTGAAAAAATCTTGCCAAAGCCATAAAAATATCTCATATTGCCCGTTCATAATCACGGAAAATTGAAATATTTGTGTTCATTCTTTTATTAAACGAGGAGAGTTCTGATGACCAAACCGTCCCCTTCCGATAAACCTGCAACCGGCGGCACGCCGAACAGCGGTAACGACAATGCGCTGCGGCCGTGGCTGACCAATTACCCCGTCGATGTTGACTGGGGTCAGAAATTTGAAGGCCGTCCGATGACGGATCTGCTGGATGACGCCGTTAAAAAACACGGCAACAAAAACTTCCTGACTTTTATGGGTAAAAAATACACCTATAAAGAAGTCGGCGAAATGGCGGATAAAGCCGCGCGCGGTTTTCAGGAAATGGGCATCAAAAAAGGCAGCAAAGTTGCTTTGTGCCTGCCGAACAGCCCGTTCTATATTGCCTCTTATTACGGTGCGCTGAAAGCAGGCGCAACGGTCGTCAACATGAACCCGCTTTACGCGGAAAAGGAACTGGCGCATTTGGCCAAAGACAGCGAAGCCGAAGCACTGGTGACGCTGGATATGGAATCGATCTACCCGAAACTGGGCAAGCTGATCGGCGGCGACAACAAGCTGAAGAAAATCGTTACCTGTAGCCTGTCCGACGCGCTGCCCTTCCCGAAAGGCCAGCTGTTTAACGCCAAGAACTGGGTCGATAAAACCTTCCGCGGTAAAAAAATGAAGCCGGAAGACCGCAAATATTCGGCAACGCTGCCCAAAGATGCAACGCATACGACATTCCGCGAGTTGCTTGACAATGACGGCAAATACAAAAAAGTCGAAATCGATCCCGATAAGGATCTGGCCGTTCTGCAATATACGGGCGGCACGACCGGCCTGCCGAAAGGCGCGATGCTGACCCATTCCAACCTGTATATCAACACGCAGCAGACCAAAGCGTGGTTTGAAATGGGTACGGAAGAAGACAGAAAGAACGGCAAGCCGGAAGGTCGCGAGAAAATTCTGGCCGTTCTGCCGTTCTTCCACGTTTTTGCGATGACGGCAGAGATGAATTTCAGCATCGCCATCGGCGCAGAGCTGGATATGAAGCCGAATTTCGACCTGAAAGAGACGATCAAAACCATCCACAAGGACAAGCCGACGATTTTTGCCGGCGTTCCCGCAATCTATAAAGCGATTGCCGATGATCCGTCTTTGAAAAAATATGATCTGTCCTCCCTGAAATACTGCATGGCGGGCGGTGCGCCGCTCAGCAGCGAGTTGAAAAAGGATTTCGAATCCAAAACCGGCTGTATCCTGTTTGAAGGCTACGGCTTGTCGGAAACCTCGCCGCTGGCAACCGCCAACCCGTTGCGCGGCCTGCAGAAAGAAAATTCGATCGGCCTGCCGGTGCCGGGTATGGATGTGCGTATCCGCGATCCTGAATTTCCGACCAAAGATCAGCCGGTCAACGTCAAGGGTGAAATCTGCCTGCGCGGCCCGCAGCTGATGAAAGGCTACTGGAACCGCGAAGATGCGACGAAAGAGGCGATCGACAAAGACGGTTTCTTCCATACCGGCGATATCGGCTATATGGATGAGGACGGCTTCGTCTTTATCGTGGATCGCATCAAGGATATGATCATCACCAACGGCTACAACGTGTATCCCAGCAATGTCGAAACGGCGCTGCAGGAACATCCGGGCGTGTCCGAAACGCTCGTGATCGGTGTGCCGGACGACAAACGCGGCGAAACCGTCAAGGCTTTCGTGGTGATGAAACCGGGCGAAAAAGAGCTGTCGCGCGAGGAATTCAAGGAATTCCTGAAAGACAAGCTGTCACCGATCCAGATGCCCAAAGACATCGAATACCGCAAGGAACTGCCGAAAACACTGATCGGCAAGCCCGACCGCAAGGCTCTGGTGGAAGAAGAGCGGATCAAGCGCGAAGCGGCCTCTAACGACAATAAAGGCGGCAGCAACCAGCCGCCCGCCGCCCAGCCGCGCCGCCGTCATAACGGCCCGCGCATGTAACGCGGAATAATTCCGATAAAAGAGAAAGCCGCGCCTGTTCAAAAGGCGCGGTTTTTTCTTGTGCGGCGTTATTGTTTTCTTTTGCGGCGGAAAGCAAGGCCAAACAGCCATTTGCCCGCCAGAAACAGGCTGTAGAGGATGGCTGTGACAATCGCAGAGGACACGGCAATCCCCATCATGCCGAATTCCTGCACGGCTATCTCGAAAATCATGTTTTTGATTCTTATGAATTCGGAGGTGGAGTAAACCATGCCGCCATCGTCCTGAACAGCCTCCACGGAAAGCTGGTAATTCATAAAATAATAATATTCCGCCGCGCAGACCAGCCCGTACAGAATAATCAGTCCCTTGATTTTATTTACTTTCATTGTCAGGCGCATCAAATCTTCGTCCAGTGCAAGGGGAAACCGCTTTGCAGGAAAACCTTACCAAATTACGGGGCAGTGTCAATCAAAGCCGCAGCATTTACAGGAAACAGCGGCGGAATATGGCGTTTACTTGCAACGGGAAACACCGTATTCTGGAAGGGTCATGGCGAAGAGTTTAGCACAATATGTCTGTCAATCCTGCGGGTCCGTTTATAACAAATGGGCGGGGAAATGCGACGGCTGCGGCGAATGGAATTCCATCACGCAGGAATCCTCCGGCTTTGCCGATGTCGTACCCAAAGGGCTGGGGCGCAAAAAAGGCCGCGTGATCGATTTTGTGCCGCTTTCGGGCGTCAGCGCCGCCGTGCCGCGGCGTATTACAGGTATCAAGGAATTCGACCGCGTAACGGGCGGCGGGCTGGTGGCGGGCAGCGCGATCCTGATCGGCGGCGATCCCGGTATCGGCAAATCGACCTTATTGCTGCAGGCCGTGTGCAATCTGGCTGATGCCGCGCGGTGCTGTTATGTTTCGGGGGAGGAGGCCGTTGATCAGGTGCGGATGCGTGCCGCGCGGCTGGGTCTGGCCGACAAGCCGGTGCGGCTGGCTTCGGCCACGAATATCCGTGATATTGTCAGTTCGATGGAGGGGGGCGAGATTGACCTGATCGTCATCGATTCCATCCAGACCATGTATATCGACAGCATCGATTCCGCGCCGGGCACGGTCAGCCAAGTCCGCGCCGCCTCGCAGGAGTTGATCCGCAGCGCGAAAAAGAACAACATCATTCTGTTTCTGGTCGGCCATGTCACCAAAGAAGGGCAGATTGCCGGGCCGCGCGTTGTCGAACATATGGTCGATACGGTTTTGCATTTTGAAGGCGATCGCGGCCACCCGTTCCGTATTTTAAGGGCGGTGAAAAACCGTTTCGGCCCGACGGATGAAATCGGCGTATTTGAAATGGCGGAAACGGGGCTTGTCGAGGTGGAAAACCCGTCGGCGCTGTTTCTCTCGCAGCGGCAGGATGATATTTCCGGCAGTGCCGTTTTTGCGGGGATGGAGGGCACGCGCCCCGTTCTGGTGGAAATTCAGGCGCTGGTTGCACCCTCGCCGCTGGGCACGCCGCGCCGCGCGGTGATCGGCTGGGATTCGGCGCGTCTGGCGATGATACTGGCGGTGCTGGAGGCGCGTTGCGGCGTTGAAATCGGCATGAACGATGTTTATCTGAATGTCGCAGGCGGGTTGCGCATCACCGAACCGGCTGCCGATCTGGCGGTGGCAGCGGCGCTTTTAAGTTCGATGACGGATATTCCGCTGCCTGCCGATACGGTGGTGTTCGGGGAAATCGGGCTGTCGGGCGAAATCCGCCATGTCGGTCAGGCCGAACACCGTCTGAAGGAGGCGGCCAAGCTCGGATTTTCGCAAGGATTCATTCCCCGCCCGCTAAAGTCAAAAAAAACTGGCCAAAGCAAAGCCGCTCAAGATATAAAGGTGGTGGAGCTGGACAGGCTTGCGGCGCTCTTGCCGTTTTTTGCCATAGACCAGTAAATAGGGTTCAATTAATAACGGATCAATTAAAGAAGCGATAAATCAATGACTGCAATTCTTTTCGATGTCGTTGTCGGGCTGATCGTCCTGATTTCCACCATTATCGCGCTGCTGCGCGGTTTTGTGCGCGAGGTGCTGACGATTCTCGGCCTGATCGGAGCGGTGGCGGTGACATGGTTTTTCGGCCATGTGCTGTCGGGGTTTTTCGGCAAACATCTGACAGGCTGGGCGGCAAAAAAAATCGAGGACATCCCCGAAGAGGGTATAACGCATCTGCCGCTTTTCGGAGGACGGCTGGAATTGCCGATTGATTTTCTGGCGATGATCGCCTCTTACAGCTCGATTTTTCTTGTCAGTTTTATCATTCTGGCAGCGTTAAATTTTTATGTCGCGGGGCTGGTGCAGGAATCAAAACTGAATATCGTTGACCGCTCTTTGGGTGTGGCGTTTGGTCTGGCGCGCGGCGTGTTGCTGGCAACACTGCTCTATATTCCCGTCGCGCTGTATATCGCCGAGATGGAGGAAAAACCCGTATGGGTGGGGGAGGCGCAGACTGCACCGCTGTTGCAATACGGGGTGGATATCATCCAGACAAAATTCTTTCCCGAAGCGGGAGATCTGAAAGCCGCCGCCGCAGACATCAAGAATGAGGCCGGAAAAGCCGCCGGCGGCATTGATCCGCGCGATATTTTGTTCGGGCGCGACAAAGACGGCGAAAACGGCGCTGCGGGATATGACGGCGAAGAACGCATCCGGCTGGATCAGCTGATCGAACGCGAACTGGAACAGGAACAGGAAGCGGAATAATTTTTCCATGAGTATTGCCAACCCCTTTCTGCATGATCCCGATCAGCGCGGTACGCATGAGCGCGGCAACCGCCTGAAACGTATGGCGGCTGTGGCCAGCATCAGCGTTGCGGTGATTTTGATTCTGACAAAATTTGTTGCCTATATGTGGACGGGGTCGGTCAGTCTTTTGTCCTCGCTGATCGATTCCACCATCGACTCACTGGCCTCGATCATCACGTTTTTCAGCGTCACCCGTGCGATGGAACCTGCCGACAAGGCGCATCGCTACGGCCACGGCAAGCTGGAGGCGTTGTCGGCCATGGCACAGGCCGCGTTTATCGTCGGCAGCGCCGTGTTTCTGTTTTTTGAAGCTATGCAGCGTATCGCCCAGCCGCGCGCGATTG
>SKHU01000018.1 GCA_007116755.1 Alphaproteobacteria bacterium | reverse complement strand
TGATATCGTGCTGATGTCCGCCGGCGGGTCAATCGCCGAAAAAGCCGCGCCGCGCGCCGCGGCAGCAGGGGCGGTCGTCATCGATAATTCCTCGCATTTCCGTATGGATCCCGATGTGCCGCTGATCGTTCCGGAAGTAAATCCCGAAGCGCTGAAGGATTACACGAAAAAGAACATCATCGCCAATCCGAACTGCTCGACAATCCAGATGGTCGCCGCGCTGAAGCCGCTGCACGATCTTGCGCTGATCCGCCGCGTTGTCGTGTCCACCTACCAGTCGGTTTCGGGGGCGGGACATGCGGCGATGGACGAGCTGTTCAACCAGACCCGCGCCGTCTATATGAACGCGCCGCTGAAAAAAGAGCAGTTTTTCAAACAGATCGCCTTCAACGTCATTCCGCAGATCGATGTGTTCAAAGAAGACGGCAGCACGAAGGAAGAATGGAAAATGGTCGTCGAGACGCAGAAAATCATGTCGCCCGATATTAAAGTGACGGCGACCTGCGTGCGCGTACCGGTCTTTCTGTGCCATTCCGAGTCGGTGAATGTCGAATTTGAAAAACCCGTCACCCCCGCACAGGCGCGCAAGGCGTTGCGCGACGCGCCCGGCGTGCTGGTCGTTGACAAACCCGATGAGGAAGACGGTTTTGTCACCCCTGCGGAAATCGCCGGAGACGATAATGTTTTCGTCAGCCGCATCCGCGCGGATAAAAGCACGGAAAACGCGCTGAATATGTGGATTGTCGCCGATAATCTGCGCAAAGGCGCCGCGCTGAACGCCGTGCAGATCGCCGAGCTTCTGATCGAAAAACACCTGAAAAAATAAAACCGCCTGCGGTCAGTTCCCCGCGACGGTCATGCCGTTGATCAGCAGGGTCGGGGCGTCGGTGCCGTAGCGGTAGCGCAGGTCGTTGGCCGGTGTCAGATTCAGCCACATATCTTTCAGATTGCCGGCAATCGTGATCTCGCTGACGGGGGAGGTGATCTCGCCATTTTCGATCAGAAAACCGAACGCGCCGCGGCTGTAATCGCCCGTGACCATATTGATGCCGTGCCCCATCAGCTCCGTCACGTAAAGACCGTTTTTGATGTCGCCGATCAGCGCTTCGGGCGTGTCTTTTCCGTTTTGCAGCGACAAATTGGTTGCCGAGGGCGAAGACGGGGAAGAAAGCCCGCGCGCGGCGCGCCCGTTGGTAACAAGATCAAGCTGCCGCGCACTGCGCAAATCCAGCAGCCAGTGTTGCAATACGCCGTCTTTCACCAATGCGAGCTTTTCGCAAGCAACGCCTTCATCGTCAAACGGCTGGGAAGACAGGCCGCGCCGCCGCAGCGGATCGTCGATGATCGTCACACCGTCTGCGAATATTTTTTTGCCCATTTCGTTTTTCAGAAATGATGTGCCGCGTGCAACCGATGCGCCCGAGATCGCGCCGGAAAGATGGCGCAGCAGCGATGCGGATACGCGCGGGTCAAACACGACCGGCATGGCGGCGGTGGAGATTTTTTTCGGGTTCAGACGTTTCAGCGTGCGCTGCGCCGCGCGGCGGCCGGTTTCCTCCGGCTGTTCAAAATCCTCCCAATGGCAGGCATATTGCGTGGCGTAATCGCGCTCCATTTCCGTTCCTTTTCCGGCCAGTACGGCCACGAAGACCGAGCCGCCCGTGCGGGTATATGCGCCGCAAAATCCGGTGCTGGTCAGATAGGTATAGGCGCTGCGGCTCCAGCCGAACTCTGCGCCTTCGGAATTTTCGATGCCTTTGACATCCAGCGCCGCGGCTTCCGCCTGCAAGGCGCGCTCCAGCAAAAGATCTGGGGCAAGATCGGCATGTTTTTTATCCTCGGTATCCAGCCCGTCCAGCCGTTCTTCCCAGTGCTGCGCATACAGCCCTTCTTCGGCGATGCCGCAAAACTCGTCTTCGGGAATATGTGCGACCATGGAAACGGCGCGGCCGACCGCCTGCTCGACAGCCGTATCGGACAGATCATTGCTGGAAACAATCGCCTGCCGCCCGCCTTTGAAAACGCGCAGCCCCATTTCCAGAGATTGCGAGCGTTCCAGCGATTCTGTCCGCCCCAGCCGCACCCCCGCCTCTGTGGAGATGCTGTGCATCAGCAGAATATCCGCACTGTCCGCGCCTGCGGCCAATGCCTGTTTTAAAATGCTCTCCAGCCTGTCTTTTTCCATTTTATGTCCCTGTTTTATATTTATGCGCTTTCGCTTTTGTTTTCTCTTTTGCCAAAGCGCGTGTCGCCGTCCTGACAGACCAGCGCGCCGTAAGGCATTTCAATCACCGAAAGACCGATATCAAGCTTGCGGTCATCCGGCAATGTCGCAGTGAATTCGCCGATTTTTTCCCGAAAGCGCGAAAACGCGTCGAACACTTCCGTTTCATACAGCGGACGCTGCAGCAAAATGCCGAAACTATCGGTGGCAATATGGCCGACAACATCGCTTTGCCGCCGGATCCACGAGATTTTGTCGGCCAGCTTGTCCAGTGCTTCCAGCGCCGCGTCTTTGCCGCTGTTTTTCAGGATATCATCAAAATTCTTGATTTTGATGAACAGGACGCAGTTGCGCTCGCCGTAGCGGAATCCGCGGTCGATCGAGGCCAGAAACAGTTGCTGGAACGCTTTTTTTCCCAGCACGCCCAGCGCGCTGTCGGGTGTCAGCACGTTTTCCTTTTCGCGGAAAGTTTCGCAATAGGCGTTGAGCCGCGCGGCATTCCCCATCACCGTTTCCAGCGCCTCGTGATCCAGCGGCTTCAGGAGCAGATCGTTGCAGCCGCGGGAGATGGCATCCTCGCGTTTGGCGTTTTTTGACAGCATCACGACATAGGGGCGATCCTGATCCTTGTCCAGCGCCCGCCAGATTTCCAGCACCACGGGGCGCACATCGGTCAGCGGCGCGGGATCGACAAAAATACAGTCGAATTTCCCCTCCATCGCGGCTTTGACGCCGCGCTGCTTGCTGTCATCGTGCTGCACTTCGTGTCCGGCCTGCGTGAGTTTGGAGGTCATCAGCTTGATGGATAGCGGGTCGCGGTCGATAATCATAATGCGCATAAAACAAGACTCCCCCTTAAAAAAAATCAAAAAAATATGCCCGTTTATATCAGCACAAAAACCGCCGCGGGAAAAGAAAAACTCTTATATAACGCCTCTTTCCCCAATTCCCCCTCTCCCCCGCGCGGGAGAGGGACGGGATGAGGGAGATTTAATTTTAAACCGCAGAGGCTTAAGAGAGCGCAGAGTTACCTTTTCCGTCATTGCGAGTATTCCGGAAGGAATGCGAAGCAATCCAGAAAAAAAGGGGAGGACTCTGGATTGCCACGTCGCTGTCGCTCCTCGCAATGACTTTTCTTCCGCGCGAAGCAGGAATGACGGGGAATGACAATGATAAAACCCGTATCTCTCCCCCTTCCTGTCATCCTGAGCCTGTAAGGCGAAGGATCTGTTTGAGGGGCGGGAGATTCCCCCTGCTTTCGCAGGGGTCAGAATGACGTTTTTTGTCTTATTTTGTCGGCTTACATATTGGCGTATTTCGGGCCGCCGCTGCCTTCGGGGGGAACCCAGTCGATATTCTGTTTGGGGTCCTTGATGTCGCAGGTTTTGCAATGCACGCAGTTCTGCGCATTGATCTGCAGGCGCGGTACGCCGTTTTCCTCGACAATCTCGTAAACACCGGCGGGGCAATAGCGCTGCTCGGGCGCGTCAAATTCCTTGAGATTATAATCAACGGCAACAGACGGGTCTTTCAGCTTGAGATGCACGGGCTGGTCTTCCTCATGCGTCGTGCCGGAGAGAAACACCGAAGACATTTTGTCGAAACTCAGCACGCCGTCCGGTTTGGGATAGGCGATTTTCGGCGCGTCGGCGGCTTTTTTCAGCGTTTCGTGATCGCCGCGCTTGTGGCGCAGCGTAAAGGGCAGCTTTCCGAATGTAACGGTCTCCAGCGCGGCACGCACCAGCCCCGCCCATAACCCTTTATGAAAGCCGGGGCGGATATTGCGCACCGCATAAAGTTCCTTTTCCACCCAGCTTTGTTTCAGCATTTCGGAATAAGCCGTGCATTCATTATTTTCGGGCGGCGTTTCGGCGGCCAGATGTACGTAAAGCGCCTCGGCAGCAACCATGCCCGATTTCATCGCCGTATGCGTGCCCTTGATTTTCGGCACGTTGAGAAAACCCGCCGTATCGCCGATCAGCACGCCGCCCGGAAAAGACAGTTTCGGGATCGACTGCCAGCCGCCTTCCGACAAAGCGCGCGCGCCGTATTCAATGCGTTTGCCGCCTTCAAGATATTTTGCAATCGCGGGATGGTGCTTGAAACGCTGCATCTCGTCATAGGGCGAAAGATGCGGATTTTCGTAGTCCAGCCCGATGACAAACCCGACGGAGATGCGGTTGCCGTAGAGATGATACATCCACGATCCGCCATAGGTTTTTCTGTCCATCGGCCAGCCGATCGTATGCACGACCAGCCCTTCCTCGTGTTTTTCCTCCGGCACTTCCCAGACTTCCTTGATGCCGATACCGTAGGTCTGCACATCGCAGTCGCGGCGCAAGTCAAATTTTTCAAACAGCAGTTTGGTCAGCGAGCCGCGGCAGCCCTCGGAAAATACGGTCTGGCGTGCGTGCAGCTCCATACCGGGCGTATAGCTGTCTTTTTTCGTGCCGTCTCTGGCAACGCCCATACCCCCCCTCGCCACGCCCTTGACGCTGCCGTCCGCGTGATACAGCACTTCGCTGGCGGCAAAGCCGGGATAGATTTCCACGCCCAGCGCCTCGGCCTGCTCAGCCAGCCAGCGCCCGAATTCCGACAGGCTGATAATGTAATTCTTTTTGCCTTTCGGCGGTTTCATCTGCGGCGGCACGGGCAGCGGAACGGCTCTTTTCTCCGTCAAAAACAGGAATTTCTCCTTTGTTGCCGCGGTTTTCAGCGGCGCGTCTTTTTCCGCCCAATCGGGAATCAGCTCGTCCAGCGCGCGGGTTTCGATCACCGCCCCCGATAAAAGATGATCACCGACCGCAGAGGCTTTTTCCAGCACACAGACGCTGATTTCTTTTCCGTCCTGTTCGGCAAGCTGTTTCAGGCGGATGGCGCAGGACAGACCCGACGGCCCCGCCCCGACAATAACGACATCATATTCCATGCTGTCGCGCTGCGTTTCTTCTTCTGCTGCTGCTTCTGCTTCCTCGGTCATAAAATTTCCCCGTTTGGCGGTGTTGCGTTTTCGTGTGCCGTTTTCGTGTTCCGTTGCGCCGGAACAGTTTACGTTTTGCACAGCCGAATGGCAAGACGGCGCAACCTTCGCGTTTGACATATATAGGAAATGATGGTATATTATGTTATATATTTTGGAGGAGTGCCGCTTTTCAAGCTGCGGCTGCAACAAGAGGGTGTTTGTCTTATGGATTTTCAGGATACGCGACTGCCGGCATCGGCCGAATCGGATTACAACAGGCTGGACAAAGCCGTTAAAACCCTTGTCACCAAAGACGATTATACCGCGGAAGAGCAGCTTGTCTCCGTTCTCGACAGAATCAAGACCTATGACGGCGACGACGCGAAAGCGGCGCTGGCGGTCAAAGCCTATGCCGAAGCTTATGATGTGCTGGCCTCCGCACCAGAATTTTACGAGAAAACCGGCGCGCGGGTGGATGAAACCGTGGAAAAAATGCTGGATCGTTTCCAGAACGGCACGTTTGAAACCGGCGGCGATGCGCCGCAAATTACCGATGAAACGTTGTTGAACAATGTCCGCCTTGTGACGGGTAGTATGATCAACAGCGCGGCGATGGACAAGGAATAC
>SKHU01000127.1 GCA_007116755.1 Alphaproteobacteria bacterium | reverse complement strand
TTGCCGAAGCAAAAGAGAACGGGCAGACAGAATTTAAAATCGACATCGCGGAGCTTGAAAAAACACTGCCGCCGGAAAACGCGCATATTCCCGTTTATCTCGATAAAAATCTGTTCGACAGCCGCATGAAATGCGAAAAACTCCACGCCGCCAAAACCGGAAACGGAGTCGGGGAATATAAAGAACGTTTTGAAAGCGATAGTAATGACAACACCAAAACCGCGCCGCGCAGAGCCGCGCCGCGAAAAACCTTCAGGAGGTCTTGAAACAATGGGTAAAAAAGCGCTTTTGCTGGTCGATATCCAGAATGATTTTTGCACAGGCGGCAATCTGGCCGTGCCGGAGGGGGAGAAAACCGTCCCCGTCGCCAACCGCCTGATTGAAAAAGGCGGCTATGATCTGATCGCCGCCTCGCTGGACTGGCATCCTGCCGATCACGGCAGTTTTGTCTCGCAGCATCCGGGCAAAAAACCTTTCGAGGAAGGCGAGTTGAACGGGC
Source organism: Alphaproteobacteria bacterium (assembly GCA_007116755.1). Lineage (GTDB taxonomy): Bacteria > Pseudomonadota > Alphaproteobacteria > Micavibrionales > CSBR16-224 > CSBR16-224. The sequence continues at coordinate 5,356 of SKHU01000127.1, read as the reverse complement.
AGAAACAGATCATCTGGCCGGATCATTGCGTGCAGGGCACTAAAGGCGCAAAATTCCACCCCGATCTGAACACGGAAAAGATCGATTATATCGAGCGCAAAGGCACGGATAAAAATGTGGACAGCTATTCCGCCTTCCGCGACAATGCCAAAGACCGACTGACGGGGCTGGCCGAATATCTGAAAGCCGAAGGCGTGACGGAGCTGCATATCTGCGGTCTGGCCACGGATGTCTGCGTCAAATTCACACTGCTGGATGCCGCGGAACTGCTGCCGGATGTCAAGCTGGTCTTTGTCGAGGATGCCAGCCGCGGCCTGTCGGAAGATGCCGTCAAAGAGGCGAAACAAGAGATAAAAGCCAAAAACATCGACATCAGGCAATCAGCGGAGATCCTCGGCACAGACAGCCGCACACCCCGCCCCTCCGCACCACACAGGAAAAACGGTTTTCGACGGTAGGACCCACGTGACAGACAAGCAGAACAGTTTTCAGATCAAAATCGGCGCGGCCTCCTGCAACCAGACGGGCGGGGACTGGCCGCGCAATCTGGCCAATATCTGCGCCGCGATTGATCAAGCCGCCGAAGACGGCGCGGATATTCTGGCGCTGGAGGAGCTCGGCCTGACGGGATATGAGCGCGGCGACGATTTCTTTTACACCGACAATACCCGCATTGCGGAGATGCTGTATCTCATCGCCCGCCATGCGGCGGCGCAAAACCCGCAGCTTGTCGTTTCCGTCGGCCATCCGTGGTATTTTGCCGATAAAACCCTGCCTGATACGCCCGAACGCCGCAAAAACCCGATTTTCAACCGCACCGGTCTGTGTTTTGATACGCAAAGCTTTCTTTGCGACGGAAAGATTGTCGCCGTCTCTGCCAAGCGCTATCTGTTCAATTACGAGCGCGGCTACGAAAAGCGCCATTTCGAGGAATGGAGCGAAGCCGCCGCCGATCTCTACGCAAACAAATTCGGACATGGCCGCGACGGCACAATCACAATCGAACTGCCCGCCGTCCTGCTGCCCGACGGCACGGAGATTCCGACCGCAACCGCCCCCTTCGGTGCGCCGGTCGTGCAGATCGGCAGCGGCGCAAAAACCGCCAATCTGACGCATATCATCTGTGAGGAATACTGGATCGGCTCGCGTTTTGACGATAGCCGCGACGATCAGGATTACGCACGCGACAATCCGCTGGCACAAAAATCGCGGCATTTTGACATTACCGTCGCCCTGAACCCGAATGCCAGCCCGCCCGCGCCGCGTAAAATCGAAAAACACCGCGCCTTGTGCAAACTGGCCTCGCAATATTGCGGCGTTTTCGTCCATACGGACGGGCTGGGATCGTCGGGATCGACATTCGCGCAATTCGGCAGCCGCATCATGGCGCAAAACGGTGAAATTATCTCCGAAGGCAAAAGATGCAGCTTTGCCGATACGGCCTATACAAGCAAAACCGTAAACGTCACGCCGCCGCAGGATAAAGGACATGCGCCGCACGCCGTCATCCCGCATGATTTTAAAGACAGCTACGGCGCAGATGGGCAGGACGGCCCCGCCGCATGGGAATACAGTGACAATGCGGAATTTGAAGAAGAAATGCGCAACGAATTGCTGTGGCTGTTCGATTATCTGCGCAAAAACCGCATTCAGGGCATCGCGCAGGCTTTGAGCGGCGGCGCCGATTCCGGCTATAATGCCGCCAAGCTGCGTTTGATGATCGAACTGGCCGCCTCGGAGCTGGGGATCGACGGGTTTCTTTCTGCCATGCCACATCTGGATTGCGCTGAGGAAATTCGCACCGCCTTCAAAAAAGACGGTTTCGATGCGGCGGTCAAAACCGCGACAGATCATATGCTAAGCTGTGTCTATATGGGCACGGAGAACAGCTCGGAGGACACACGCCGCGCGGCGCGCGAACTGATCGAGGGCGGCACGGACGAGCACGGCGTAAAATTCGACGGAATCGGCGGCAAATTTCACGACCGCAACGTACAGGATATTCTGGAGCAATACTGCCAAAGCTATGCCGGACTGCCTTCTCTGGAGCTTTACAGGAAAAATCCCGTCGCTTACGAAAACGTGCAGGCGCGGCTCAGGCAAGTGTTGATTATGACCTTTGCCAATACCGAAAACAAAATTGCGATTGCCAATCCCAATCTGGACGAAGGGCGCAACTCCTACGCCACATGGGGCGGCGATCTGCACAGCGGCATGATCAGCGGCAACGCCCATAAAAACAAGGCGCGGCAACTTGAACATATGCGTCTGCTTTACGATCACGGGCTGGACGGCGCGGCAAAACCCGTAAAAGGTTTTTATTGGATTCTCAAAAACAAACCCTCCGCCGAGCTGCAGCCGCGCGGCGCAGACGGGCAAGTCACGCAATTTGATGAAGACCAGCTTGGCCGCAGTTTCGTGCAGATGGATGCGATTTCCCGCTTTATGCTCTATGACCGCCGCGCGGAAGACGGCTACCGCCGCAACAGCCCTGTGGAGGTTTTTGAAAAATGCCGCGCCCATCCCGCCTTCAAAAATGACGGCATCGCCGTATTGCATGACCGCATCCGCCTGTCCTACGAGAAATGGCAGCATGCGCAGTTTAAAATTCACGGCAGTCCGGTCGCCGCAACATACGGCAGCAATGTCGATCACCAGTCTTCCCTGCGCACCCCGAATATCAGCGCCGGACACCGGCCCGAACTGGCGGCGCTGGCTGTTTACGTGCTGGATAAAATGGCGCGTGAAGACGGCAAAACGCTTGAAAATCTCTGTGGCGCACCGCGCAATCTGCTGATGCGCCGCGCCCTGTATGACGGAGATTTCGCCGCCGCGCTCGCCGCACAAATGTACACACCCGCCGCAACGGACGGGCTGAAAATGAAAATCGCAACGCTATATGATTTTATAAAGAAAAACGGCGTGGCCGGCATAGCGGCTAAAGCAGCGTGATTTCCAGTTCGATCATCTCTCCTCCGGCATTGGAGGAATTATACGCGCCGATATCGTCCAGCGGATTGGCACCGTCAAATTCCAGCCTTGCGCCGATATAGATCGAAAGCGTCGGGTCGGGATCGGCCGTCAGATCATAGGCTCCGGCCGGTGCCCCTGCTATGCCGTTGCATACGCTGGACACCCCCCACGCCGCCGGCGCGGGAAAAGCGATTCTGACCTCACTGATTCTGACCGTGTCGCCGTTATCATTGGCCAGAAACACCGCGTCGCTGCAACGGACTTCAATATCCCCCGCCGCCTGAAAAAACTCGACATGTCCGGCATTATGGCCGCCGCTGAGCGTCATTTCGGGAATATCCGTATCAATACTTCCGTCGGGATGCAGGCGCACCTCGCCGTTGCTTGTCGGCAGATTAGAGACTCCAATATCGCCGAAACTGATATCCGCATGTTTGAAAATACCGCCCGGCATGACAAAGCCGATAATCGCCTCAATCACCGCATTCCCCGCATAAGACGGAGAGGAAAGGCCAAGAAAGCAACACAAAACACCGATAAAAAGACCGCGCTTTATCATATTCTTATTATACCACATCTTTTAAAAAATATTCCCGTTAAAAAAAACTCTGTTTTTTAAACGGCAGGACGGATTGCAATCGCAAAGCGCATCGCTTAAACTCGGGCAGAAATTATCCACCTGAAAGGAAGAGAGGCACCGTCATGCCGTTTTTTTTCTCCGCCCTGCGCCGTGCCGTTGTTTTTCTGTGCTGTCTCTGGCCGGTGTTTTTGCTGCCCTCCGTTGCGGGGGCGGAAGTTCATAGCGAAGATTTTCAGGACTGGCGCATGGTTTGCGAAACCGTTGACGGCACGGAGCACTGCCGCATGTTCCAGCGCCTGTCGGTTACGCAGGAAGGAAAATCGCAGGCGCTGCTGCTGGCCAGTATCGGTTTCATCGATGACGAAGACGGCAAGCGCCTTCCCACATTGCGCCTGACAACGCCGTTGGGCGTTATTCTGCCGGCAGGGCTGGCCGTCAATGTCGATCAGGGCAAACCCGATGATCTTCCCTTTCATATCTGCCTTCCGGAAGGCTGCATGACCGAAACCGGCCTGTCTGCCCGGGGCATCGCGGATATGAAAGGCGGGCGCAGCATGCATGTCACTTACAGGGTGGCCGGTCTGCCGCAACCTGTTGCAATCGGTCTGTCGCTGATGGGGTTTACCGCCGCTTACGAAGCGCTTGAAAAGCGCGAGAAAGGCGGTTAAAAGGTAACCGACTAAAAACGGAAAAGAGGGGTGACTGTTCCGTGGATATTCATACGCTATACGCCGTCATCGGCTTCTGCCTTGCCGCCTATGCAGTGATTGCCAATGATTCGGTGCAGACGCTGGGCACATTCATTGCTTCCAATCATAAAGTCTTTAAATGGTACTGGCTGTGGCTGGCAGCCAGCCTTGTTCTGGGCCTCTCGCTGTTTTGGGGCTGGTATTTCTATGACGGCGATATTTCGCACGGACGGCTGGATAAAATCCCGCCCGTCAGAATCGAATGGTATCATGCTGCCGCCCCCGGCATTCTGGTTCTGCTGACGCGGTTCGGTATTCCGGTTTCAACGACGTTTCTTGTGCTGTCCGCCTTCGCCTCCACCGTCGTATTACAGGAAATGCTGACCAAAAGCGTTATCGGATACGGTCTGGCCGCCATTAGCGCCTATGTGTTCTGGATGGTGCTGGCGCATTTCGTCAATGAAAAATTCAATGCCGTCAAAAAAGAGCATCGCCCCTATTGGCGGGTATTCCAGTGGATGGCGACAGGATTCCTCTGGTTTTCATGGTTGTCGCATGATATGGCGAATATCGCCGTATTCCTGCCGCGTGAATTGCCGCTATCGCTTTTGCTGGTGACGTTCTTGACGCTGAGCGGCTGGCTGGGTTATATTTTCTGGACGCATGGCGGAAAAATTCAGAAAATCGTGCTGGAAAAAACCGGATCGCGCTTTATGCGCTCGGCCACATTTATTGATCTGGTTTATGCGGCGCTGCTGATTTATTTCAAGGATATGAGCAATATTCCCATGTCCACAACATGGGTGTTTGTCGGGCTGCTCACAGGCCGCGAATTGGCGATTGCCACCGTCAACCGCGAAAATTACAAATTCGGCTATGTCTTCCCGATTATCGGCAAGGATTTTCTGAAGATGATGATCGGGCTGGGCGTATCCGTTGCGATGGTACTGGCCATTCACCATATCTTCGCACCGCAATAGACGTTTTTACAAAAAAAACTGTCAACACATACCCAACGGTTGTATCATCATAAGTGACGGATTTTCATTAAAAACCGCCCGAAACAGAGTATAACAATGCCGATGTCTTCCCAGACACAGAATATCGCAAAACA
>SKHU01000098.1 GCA_007116755.1 Alphaproteobacteria bacterium | reverse complement strand
TTTTTTTTTAGAAAAAATAAATTTCCGTCCGCTAGAATTTAAGTGTGTATTTTTGTCATCTTCCACAAAGAAATAACAGAGCAAAAACAAATGAACATTCATGAATGGGTAGAAAAAAATCCTGACGTTATGAGCGGGGCAGTTGTTTTTAAAAACACGCGCGTTCCTGTTGCCGTTGTTTTTGACAATCTTGCGGACGGTCTTTCGGTTCATGAAATACTTGAATCTTATCCGACCGTTTCAAAAGAAGCCGTACTAGCCGTACTTGCGATAGCTCAAAACAATATTTTGAGCCAAATAAAACAGGAGTGAGACCTTCCCTCATGAAGATTCTGCTTGACGAATGCCTGCCGATAAAACTGAGGACACTTCTTTCGATGCATGATGTGTACTCAACTGAATATATGGGCTGGAGCGGCTATAAAGATTCAGAACTTTTAAAACTTTCTGAACAAAACGAGTTTGATGTTTTCTTAACAGCGGATCAACATATCAGAGAACATAATGCTATACCGCACAACCTAACCGTTCTTATCATTCCCACAAACAAGATAAATCTGATTACACAGATTTCACCGCAAATTCAGGAGACATTGACCACCGTGCAAAAAGGGAATTATTACACATTGGCTTTGCCCTCTGAAAAAAATAGTTGGTGTAAAAGTAGATTTGTTTCTGAAACAAAAGAAGAAAATACGATTACACGCACCTATAACTCTGCAAAAAATTCACCTTCAGGCACATCTTCTTAACAGGCAGAATTTCGGATAATAGATGCTGTGATCGCGCAAAAGGCGCGGCTGGGAAAAACTGTTGGTGACATATGTCACCAATGTGCCGCCGCCCGACGCGTGCAGATGCGGATGCGCCTTTGCCGCATAGGTAAACAGTTCCGCCTCATGGTGTTTGCACGGATCGAAAAGCGGCGCGGCCGCGCTCCACGCCCCGTCCGGCGCGGCGGCGCGGCGCAGGCCGATCTGCGTATGGCCGAAACCGATACTCTGCACACAGAAAAATTCCCGCCGCGCGGTATCGTAATGCACGCTCATCTCCGTCTGGCCGCCGTCGAAGACATGCTGCAACGCCCCTTTTGCACGCAGACCCTTATCAAAGCGCTGCAGATAAACCGGCATATTTTCATGCGCCGCATCCGCGCCATAAGCGTAAATTTCTCCCTCCTCAACACAAAGCCCGCCCGTGCCCAAAGCCAGAGAGGGCGGCATTTGCGGCAAAGCAATCTTCTCCATACGCCAATCCGGCGGCGCGTCGTCGGGATTGGAGATATGCAGCGCCGCCGCCCCGCACACAGCAAAGCCCAGCGCCGCCTGATCGGCTGCGCGTTTTTCAATCTCCATCATAAACAGCAGCAATCCGTCCGATGGCAGAAGCACGCCGTTGCCCGGCCAGTACCATTCGCCTTTTTCCGGCGCGGGGAAAAAATCCTCAGTCGCCCCGCCCTTTCCCTCGCGCCAAAAAAACACGATTTTTGCCTTTTGCGGGTCATAGCCCGTCTGCAGCGCGACGGTATTGCGCGGCATCGCCGCTTTTTGCCGGTCGCGCGCGCCCGAAAGATCGACAAAACTGTCACCGAATAGCCACAGCACCCGCCCGTCGCCGAGATCGACGCTGTAAGCGCCGTCGCCGCCGATCCAGTGCCAATCGCCCGTAAACAGCTTATCAGCGGCCTGAAAATCCGTGATCTCCATTTTTTTACTCCCCGCCCGCCGCAAACATGGCTGTGGCCAGATGCGCGACCTCCCACACACCCAGCGCCATGCCGAAAACGGCAAATCCTGCGCCGATTTTTGCCGTCCGGCTTTTGCGGTATCTCAGCCCCAGCGCGGAGAAAACAAAAATTGCCGTACAGATAAACGCATGATGAATAAGGCTTTCACGTGAAAAGATAAATTGCTGCACGATCATCGCCACAGAAAACGCCATCAGCCCCCAGAGCAAAAACGGCAGTGTTTTGTAAAAAAGATTTGTCATACAGCGTTTTCCGACTAGAATGGTGCAATGCAAAAAACAAGGAGGCGATTCCCGACATGGAGGCGACCGCAATAGAAAAAAGCGAACACATCAGCGAAGCCGCTCTGCGCATCTTACAGCAAAATACCCGTGAGGGGGAGAGCGGGCGTTACACCGTCCCGACCGACCGGCTTTACCCGTTTCAATGGAACTGGGATTCCTGTCTGGCCGCGCTGGGTCTGGCGGAATTTGACGAGGCGCGCGCGTGGGAGGAAATCCGCACGCTGTTCGCGCATCAGTGGAAAAACGGCATGGTGCCGCATATCGTCTTTCATCAGGACAGCGACAGCTATTTCCCCGGCCCCGATATATGGGGGACGGCCAAAATGAAAACGCCGACATCAGGTATTTCCCAGCCGCCCGTTGCCGCCACCTGTGTACGGTTTCTGTATGAAAAATGCGCCGACCAACAGCAGGCACGCGCGGAAATCCGCGCCCTGATTCCGAAGATTTTTGCATGGCACAGCTGGTATCTGACGGCACGCGATCCGGAAAAAACCGGCCTTGCCGCCACATTCCACCCGTGGGAAACCGGACGCGACAACAGCGCGGAATGGGAGGATGCGCTGTTCCGCGTCCCGACCGACGGGCTTGAACCCTATACGCGCCGTGACACCGATCTGATTGACGCCGCGCAGCGCCCGCCGCAAAAGGAATACGATCATTATCTGGCGCTGGTGCAGCTGTTCCGCGAGAAAAAATACAACGACAAAAAACTGTGGAAAAAAACACCGTTCAAAATCGCCGATATCGGCATCAATTCCATTCTTTTGCGTGCCAATCGCGACCTGTTATGGCTGATGCAGATCGTCTCGGCGCATGAGCATGAAGATACGGTCAAGGAATGGATTGCCCGCCAGACCGACGCGTTTGACAAACTCTGGTGTGCGCAGCGCAAATTCTACTGTTCCTATGATCTGGTCGCGGAAAAACGCATTCCGATGCTGAGCTCAGGCTCGTTCCTGCCGCTCTTCGCCCATGCCGTGCCGCAGGATCGCCTGCCGCAACTGCTGGATCAGCTTGACAAGCTCGGCCGTAAAAAAGGTGCGTTTCTTGTGCCGTCGCTCGCGCCTGCAGAAGCCTCCTTTGACCGGCTGCGCTACTGGCGCGGCCCCGTCTGGGCGGTGGTCAATTTCATGATCGCCAAAGGGCTGGAAAGCTACGGCGACGACAAACGCGCCGCGCGGATTGCTGCGGATACCGCAAAATTGATCGAAAGCAACGGTTTTTACGAATATTTTGACCCGCTGGACGGCACAGGGCTGGGCGGTAATGCCTTCACATGGACAGCGGCCATGTGGCTGCACTGGGCGCGGTATTACGCGTAAAAAAATACAGACTGCTTGTGGTTTTTTATTTACATATCATAAAAAATATCTTATACTGTGCGGCATGTCAAAACACGCGCAACAGAGTAAAAAGATTCCCGAACCCGTGCTGAAGGCGCAGGCGGTGCTGGAGATTCTGCGCGCCGAAAATCCCGATACGGCGGAAGAACTCGCAAAAATCCTGCCTATTTACGCCATCCAGAAAAACAAGGCGGGGGAAACCGTCACGGAAGAAACCCTGCTGGATGACGCACGCAAAGGCGCGGATTACCTGAAACAGAACAGCGGCAAAAAGAACGGCGGCAAAGACAAAAAGCCGCAGGATATTCTCGAATCTTACCGCCAAATTCTGAAAGACCTGCCCGAAGATGACCGGAAAACCGATACCGGAGAGCAAATCCGCGAAAATACAGCAGAGATCACACAGCCGCAAAAACAGAAAAAACATGTTTCGCACGACCGCGCGTTGATCGCCGCCGCACCGCAAGCCTCGGCGGAAGAGATTGCCGCACTGATCAAAAAAGGCGCAGATCCGAAAGCCAAACTCAGCAAAGCGATGCGCGAGGCCGCCAATGCGAAAAACTGGAGCGCGACCGCTTTTTTGATCGAACACGGCGCACACAAACATCTTTTGCTGCCGAAAGAAAAACGTGCTGTGGAGGATTACACAAAATCCGCGCAAAAATGGCAGAAAAAACTGCGCATCGCACCGCCGCACGGGCTGCATGAAGACAATCCCGAATTTTTCAAAAAATCCGCATTTGAAGCAACACTGAAACTTCTTGCCGAAGAAGGCATCGGCGGCACAGAGGCCAATAAAGCCGCCTTCCGCCTGTCCGGCCTGCTGCAATCGGAACAGCGCGTCTTGCAATATCTCAAACAATGGGGGAAAAAAGGCGAAACGCCGCTTTACACCCTCTCGCAGGATATCCGCCTGCCGCGGCCTCCCGGCGCGAAAGAGGAAAATGACGCACCGCCGCTGCAACCTCTGGACGCGATGACCGCATGGGTCACAGGCATTTTTGAAAAGGAAGAACCGCAGCCCGAACCCGTCACGCCGAATATCAAGGATTGGGGCGATGCGGTGCTGAAATGCGGCCCGTCAATGGCAGGGCTTGTCAAATTCAGCCGTTTTGTGGCCTCGCCGCAAAAATCCTCGGACGGCAAAACATGGTCAACGCAAAGCACCCGCGCGGAATGCGCCAAACATCTTTACAAACGGGCGATGAACTACCCCGATCTGGCCGAGCTGTGCTACCGCTACGGCGTAAAACAGAAACATTACGAACAGGCTTTGAAGCTGATCGAAAAACGCAAAATACCGAAAAAACGTATGCCCGATCTGACCATTGACGGCGAAAAATTCAACCTGCCGGGCGGAAAATTCCGCCGCCTGTCACATGATGATTTTCAAGGACTGTTTCTGGGCGAGATGACCGCCTGCTGCCAGAGCATCGGCAAAGTCGGCGCAGCCTGCGCCAAACACGGCTATGTATCCGAAAACGGCGGTTTTTATGTTGTTGAAAGCGCCAAAGGCGATATTATCGGCCAGAGTTGGGCCTGGCGCGGCAAAAAAGGCGAGCTGTGTTTCGATTCCCTTGAAACGCTCGGCGACCGCCTCTCTCCCGAACAATGGGCGGAGCTTCTAAAAGCCGCCGCAAACGAATTGACGGAAAAACAAAACCGGCATGATGTCACCGCATTGCATATCGGCGCGGGCGGCCGCACACCGAAAGAGCTGCGCAAAATCTTCCGCGACAGCGCCAAAGCCACGCCGAAAGATTTCGGATTTTTCCGCCACCGCGATTCCCGTTTTTCACAAATCCGCGTCTGGAAACGCCCCGCCTGACATCAACCCGCATAAAGCGCAAAATTTCCCGCACGCACTTCTCCGTCATTCCGGACTTGATCCGGAATCCATGTTCCGGCAATTACGTTTTTTCTTTACCGCGTCAAAGGCGGCTTTAGAATAAGAGTGACAGGAAACGGGATATTCCACAGGAGCTATATATGCATAAACATATCATTGAAGGATTGAGCGCCACAGGAACTCTCAGGATGCATCTGCACGAACCGCTTGAAAATTTTGCCGTATTTGAGGATTATTTTGCCATCGGGCCGCTCTCCGCCGTTGCGGATGAAGAAAAATTTATTGCCGCACGCTCGGCCTTCTGGAACAACAATGTATTTCATGTTGACGGGTTTACCCACTATCCCCTTAACGAATTTCTCGGCCATATAAAAACAGCCGATCATTTTACGCTTTGGCTTTCACCGGGCACGCATGACCAAATCATGTGGGCATGGCTGACGCATTTATTCGATCTATACGGGAAAACATGGAAAAACGTTCAGGTCAAACATCTGTTTAATGATGAAAGATATTATTGCTCCTTAGGGTCCAGACTCATTGCTCAAATCCAATAACATAGAAGTGCTGCAATACAAATAGCGGCCATAAAGTTTCTGGCGAGTTTATCGTATCTGGTGGCGACGGGCCGGAAA
>SKHU01000218.1 GCA_007116755.1 Alphaproteobacteria bacterium | reverse complement strand
TTCCACGCCATGCCCAACCAGTCACATGCAATGTACGTGCCGGAAATCCGCGCCAATAGCGACGAAATGCGCATCACGGTAGAGGATTGATTTTAAAGGCGGAATACGGCCTCGTATTGACATAATTCATACATAGGCGTAAGATGCTTTGCTATTGCAACGGCATTTTGGGAAGAAGGTGTGAAAAATGTCTGAAAAATCCGGTTATCGCAAAGGCGGCGGAGCGGCGCCGCAGCCCGTACAAGCCGCGCAGAGCGTTCTGGCGGAATTACAGCACCGTGAGGATTATGCGGCATTGTCGAAGATTCTGCCCGGTTTTGCCATGGCGCTGCACAAAGGCGGTGCGGCGGTCACGGAAGACGGTTTAAGAGCCTGCGCTGAAAAAGGCGCGGATATGCTTGCCGAAGAGATGAAAGCACTGAAAACTCCCCGGCAGCAGAAAAAGAAAACCTATGACGATGTGCTGGAGATTCTGAAGGATCGTTATGTTTCGGATGTTTTATCCGGAACGGCAGAAGATCTGGACGCGTTTTTGCGCCAGTTACTGGAGCCGGAAGAGCTGTTTCATGCCGTTCGCACAGCTTGCGATAACGGTTCTTATAAGAAACTGGCGGTTCTGACCGATGAATTCGTTTTGTCTTTGACGGAGAATACAAATCATTATGATTTCCGCTCGGCCTATTATCCGGGCCATGCCCATGCGGCACTGATTCATGCTTTGGCTGCAAGCGGTGGCAAAAAAATGCGAGAGAAGATCAAACCGCTGACGGATGATTTGCTGTCACTGGCGCGTTGCCCGTTTGAAGACCGGCTGGCGGACTATGAGGAGTCGTTTACCGCGGCGTTGAAAGCCGTGTGCAATGATAAAATTTTGCAAAAACACGGAAAAAAATTGATATGCGGCGCGGCAAAAAACGGTTATGTCTCTGCCGTGCGCTATCTGGCGGAACAGAATAAAACACTGCTCGTCGCTTTGACAGAGGAAGGCCGTTTTCAGCAAATCTCCGAATCCGGTCATGTCGGCATTCTTGAAATTCTGGATGAATACGGTGTGCGTTATCCGGTTTCGGAGGCGCGGGCGGATTTTATGGCGCCGCTTTATAATGCCGTTAAAACCGGAAAAACCGCATTTCTGGATTATTGCCGCAGGCATCATCCGGATCGTATTGACGAAAAACAGGTTGTCTCGGGATTTTGTTCTGCGGCCTCCAACGGACATCGGGAGATACTGGACTATATTCTGCAGCACTATCCCGATGCAATTACACAGGTGGTGCTGGACGAGACGATGAGCATGGCCGACGAAATGGATGAATTTGAAATCTGGTGTTTCCTGTTCGAAAAAGGGGCAAAGCCGAATTATGCGGGAAGCTACCTGTTGTATGATGCGGCGGAAAAAGGCGATCTTGACCGTATAAAAACTTTACATGAAAAAGGATTAAATCCGGGGCTGGGGAACGGCGAGGCGCTGGTGAAGGCGGCAAAACACGGGCAGTTCGCCGTTGCGGAATATTTGCTGGATTGCGGCGTTTCCGCACGGTCTCAAGGGGTAACCCCCATCAATGAAGCAGGGCAGGCACTGACGGAGGCCTGCAAATACGGGCATTACGATATCGCAAAACTTTTGCTGCAGCGCGGCGCAAAACCTGAAGATCAGTTCGGCAATGCGATGATGGATGCCTGTCTTGAAGGCCATACGGAGATTATAAAACTTCTGGTCGATTACGGCAGTCCGCATTTTGTGCAGGGGTATGAGAATGTGACGCTGGCAGTCAGCCGTCCGAACGGGCTGAAAACCATCCGGTTTTTGAAAGAAGAGATGGGGGCTGATATTCCGCTTTCCCTTGTGATGGAGCCGATCATGCGTAACGATCATTACGGCATTCTGGCTTATTATCAGGAAATAGGTGAATTTAAAATTGAAGATGCGCCTGAAGACAAACGCGAAAAACTGCAAACAGGGCTGGAAAATTTCAGGCAGTGGCAAAGGATTTTCGGCAGTGATACGCCGGCAGGGCTGTACGGATATTCACCGAAAGGTTTAAAAAAAGAGACGTTCAAACGGGCGCAAGAGATTTTGAAAAAAGAAGGATACGGGCAAGCGGGATATGAGGCCAATCCGGCCAATGAATACGCCTATGCCGCCGCCTATCTGTTCGGCACGGAAGACCGGATGCTGACCTATCTGGAAAAATGGGGCGAGGCTGGAAAACAGCCGTTTCATAATATTGTCCATAAAATCCGCATGCCGAAGATGGAAGAAAAAAGGCGTGATCTGGATAAAATTGTTATACGGCTGCGCGTATTCCTTAATCCTGATCATTATGAGGAGGATGAGGACAATTCTCCCGCAAGAGACAGGCTTGACGGCGCTTTTGACAGGAAGGCATGGGGGGATGCCGTTTTGCAGCATGGACCGGAAATGGCCAAATTACTGGCCTTTGCCGGAAAGATGCCGCGCCCTGAGCGCAGCGATGACGGTAGCACCTATTCCCTGCAAAAAACACGTGCGGTCGCGGCAAAACATATCTATTCACGCGGTCTGGACTTTCCCGATCTTGCCGATTTATGCCTGCAATACGGTTGGCATGAACGCTATTTTCAAAAAGCCGTACAACTCAAAGAACAGTTTGCGCAGCGCTATCCCGCGGGCAGCAAGCCGAAAAAAATTCCGGATACGGAGATTGACGGCGAAAAATTCGGCATGGAAGGATACCGTTTTACGAAACTGCCGGACGGCGATTTGCGCGGGCTGTTTCTGGGCGAAATCGTCGATTGCTGCCAGCATCTGGCCGAGGCGGGCGCGGCCTGTGCCACGCACGGTTTTCTGTCTGAAAACGGCGGATTTTATGTGCTGGAAGATGCCAAAAAGAATATTGTTGCGCAAAGCTGGGCATGGCGCGGCAAAGAGGGTGAATTGGTGCTGGATTCGCTTGAATCCCTGAAAGGCAGGGTCGCTCCGAAACAATGGGAAAAACTGTGCGCGGCCTTTGCGGAACAGGCGGTTGAAAAAGATAAAACCGTTTCTGCCGTACTGGTCGGCGGCGGCGGAGAAACGCCGAAACTGGCCTTTAACACGGCGGCGGCGCTTGCCGTACCTGCGGATTATACAGGCTATCGCGATTCAAGGCGTATGCAGTATAAAATCCCGACGGGACATGCAAACAAGCATTAATTCGTGCTGTTGCGCCAGTAGTTGCGTGTCTGCGGCGGGGGACGGCGCGCGGCGGGTTTTTCCGGAGATGCGGTATCTTCAGCCTGTTCCGTTTTGCTGCTTTTTTCTTTTTCTTTGTTATCGGCCTTTTCCGCTTCGGCGGCCTCTTCAGTTGTTGCGGTGTTGGTGCGCATCATTTGCAGACAGCGGCGATAATAATGATGGTAGCGTTTTTGAAAAGTGATGGCATCGGTTTCTTCTTCGACTCTGGCCAGACAGGAGGAAAGCGGCGTGACACTATAATGGCGCGGCGCTGTCGGGCGTTCGGTTGCGGGGGTGTATTTTTTCCCAGGGGAGTTTTCTGCCGTGTCTGCAATCGCAGGTGCGGTGGACAAGATCAGGAACGCGGCAACGGCGATTGCAAAAATACGCATTTTTTACCAGTAATTTCTGTTGTTGTAACCGTAACGGTTGTTACGCGGCAAGGGTTTGCCGTCCAGATAGGATTGGATCAGGTTTTTGACTTGATATAAATTGCGCTGTGCCGCCAGTTCGATCGGGGTGAAGCCGACATTGTTTTTCAGCTTCGGATCCGCGCCTTTTTCCAGCAGATGGGCGGCGGCATCGTAATTGTCGTATTTCACGGCAAGATGCAGCGGCGTGTTGCCTTGAGCGTCAGGACGGTTGACGGGCAGTTTGGCATCGGTGAATTTTTTGACCAGCTTCTCATTGCCGTTTTCCGCAGCCAGATGCAGATAGCTGCTGGTATCGCCTTTGGGCAGGATGCGCAGATTGGCACCCTGTTGAATCAGGAAATCAACGGCGCTGTCGGAAAACTCCGACATGGCAAAATACAGCGGTGTCCGGCCAAGATTATCCGTGGCATTGATGCCTGCGCCGTGTTTGAGCAGCGTTTCCATCATACGGCAGTCGCGCTTTTGTGCGGCCAGCATCAGCGGCGTTTTTTCTTCTCGGTCGCGTGCATCCAAGTCTGGCTTTTTGGCGCTGTCTGCATAATCCGTCAGCACGGCATCCAATATGTCGGCGCTGCCTTTCAAAACAAGATCATGCAGGGCTGTGCGGCCTTCGGCATTTTTTTGATCCAGATCCAGACCGGTTTTCTTGATAAGATAGGCGATGCATTCCTGATTTTTAAAACCGGACAGTGCGCGCATGAGCGGCGTTTCTCCCTGATCATTGACGGCGGAAAGATCGGCACCGTTTTCACAGAGAAATTTCAACGTTTCAAACTGGGCGGTATTGGCGGCATTGTGCAGCGCCGTATTGCCCTGTTTGTCACGGGTGTTCGGATCAGCGCCGTGTTTCAGCAAAATTGCGGCAATTTCCAGATTTTTGCTTTTGCACGCGGTCATAAAGGCGGTGTCTTCTGCAAAATTCGTTGTTTTTGTATCGGGCGCGACATTGTTTTTCAGCAGAAACTTCACGGTTTCGATATTGCCGGTATCGGCGGCCTGATACAGCGGCGTGACATTGCGCCGGTCGAGTTTTCCCAGCGGTACGCCGTGCTTGTGCAGCAGTTTCAGCAGGCGCAGGCTGTCTTCTGTTTCCGGTTTGCGCGCAAGGGTGTTGACCAGCGGGTCTTCACCGGCGGGCGTTTCGGTTTTTGCACCGTTGCGCAACAGCATCGCCACCGCGCCGTAATCAAGGTTTTCAACGGCAATCATCAGCGGTGTGCGTTTTTGCCGGTCGGTGCTTTCCGTATCCATGCCGTAGCTGATCAGAATTTTTGCCAGGCCGCGCAGCTCTTTATTCGCAATGGCTTCGTGCAGCATCGATCCTGAAACGGCGGCGGTGCCGGGCGACGGCGTGTTGCGGTGTGGATCGGAAGGACGCCAGCCGTAATCATCGGCCTCACGCCCGTAACGCGGCGCATAGCTCTGTTGCTGTGCGGGTTGCATATTGACTTCCGGGATATCCGCACCTTTGGACAGCAGAAACCGTATGATGGTTTCCGGCGCGCGGGGATGTTTGTTTTTCATGGCAAAGCCGATCACGGGCGTGCCGTTTTTGTCGCAGGCATTGATATTTGCGCCAAGTTCAACGAGTTGCCTGACCGTGTCCGGCGGGGCGTGGGCGGCGGCGACCATCAGTGCCGTCAGCCCTTCCTGCTGTGTTACGGTTTCGTTCAGCGACAGAACGACATCGCGCCGCGCCAGCAGAATATCCGTGATGTCCGTATTTTCGGTCTGCAGGGCAGTGTAAAGCGGGGTGTAGCCGTTCTGATCTTGTACGGTCGGATCGGCGGCAAGGCTAAGCAGCGTTTTCAGAGATTCCGCATCGCCGTGTTTGGCGGCCTGCAAGACCGGCGTGTTGCCGCGCTGGTCGCGTGCATTGACGTCCAGCCCGGCCTCCGCCAGAATCTGCAGCAGATCGGCGCGGCCGTTATCAACAGCCAGATGCAAAAGCGTTTTGCCTTCATGAAGGGTTTGTCCCGCCTCTGCGCCGCGCCGGATCATCTTTGAAACAACGGATGCGGGCGCGTTACCCGAAATTGCGTCCTGAAGCGGTGTCTGGCCGCCGGTTTTCTTTTCTTTCAGCAGTTCCGGCGCATGGGCGGTAAAAAAGGGAATCAGATCATAACGCTTGCTGCGCAAGGCGGCATGCAGAATATTGCCGCGACCGTTTTCCTCGTCGCGCGCATTGACAAACAGGGGTTTGTGTTCAAGAAACGCCTGTTGGATAGCAACGGTTTCCGCATGTTGCAACAGGGAAAACACATCAGGTTTGGCAGGTGTTTCGACGTATTCGCGGCGCTGG
>SKHU01000296.1 GCA_007116755.1 Alphaproteobacteria bacterium | reverse complement strand
GAAAATGCGGGGCGCAAACTTGCCGCGCTGGACAAAGAAGCAGAACGGAAAGAAAGGGATGCCGCCATACTCGAAGCCGCGAAAGAGGTCGGGCCGGGGCTGTTTTTCTCTTTGCTGATCATCACTGTTTCTTTTCTGCCCGTATTGGCGCTGACCGGCGAATCCTACCGCCTGTTCAGCCCGCTGGCCTTTACCAAAACCTATGTGATGGCGTTTGCGTCGCTGCTGGCGATAACCGTCATTCCGATTTTGATGATCTGGCTGATGCGCGGACATATCCGTCCGGCAGAAGCAAACCCCGTCAATGCTGTGATGATTGCGCTGTACAGACCCGTTCTGAGGGCAGCGCTGAAATACCGCAAATCTGTTATTCTGCTGGCGCTGATGCTGATGCTGAGCATGATCTGGCCGGCGATGCGTACGGGGCAGGAATTCATGCCCGCGCTGTATGAGGGGGAACTGCTCTATATGCCCTCGACCCTGCCCGGCGTTTCCGTGACAAAAACGAAGGAAATTCTGGCGCAAACCAACCGCCTGATCAAGACAGTGCCGGAGGTCGAACAGGTGTTCGGCAAAGCCGGACGGGCGGCGACCGCGACCGACCCCGCGCCGCTGTCGATGATTGAAACATGGATACGTTTAAAACCGCGCAGCGCATGGCGCGACGGGCTGACGCCGGAGGATCTGATCGCCGAACTCGATGCGCTGGTCAAGTTTCCGGGGTTGGTCAACAGCTGGGGCTATCCGATTAAAATCCGTACAGACATGCTGACAACGGGCATCCGCACACCGGTCGGCATTAAAATTTCCGGCGGCGATTTGCGGGAGATTAACCGTGTGGCGCTGGATATCGAGGCCGTACTCGGTGATGTTGACGGTACGCGCTCCGTTTTTGCCGAACGGTCGCTGGGCGGAAAATATCTGGAAATCACGCCCGACCGGACGGAGCTGGCGCGGCGGAATATCGATCTGTCGGTTTTCCAGCACGTCGTGCAGACGGCGCTGGGCGGTATGAAGCTTGCGGAATCCGTGCAAGGACGCGAGCGTTATAACATCATGCTGCGCTATGACCGTCCGTTCCGCGAACATCCCGAAGATATTGCCGATGTTCTTATTCCCGCACCGGGCGGCGCACATATCCCGCTGGGAGAACTGGCCGATATCGCCTTTGTCGAAGGTCCGCCGATGATCCGTTCCGAAAATGCGCGTCTGAACGGCTGGGTCTTTGTCGATATCACCGGACGGGATATCGGCGGTTATGTTGCAGAAGCGCGGCGCATCGTCGCCGAACACGTCACGCTGCCCGCGGGATACAGCATCGCATGGTCGGGACAGTTCGAACAGATGGAACAGGCGCGGCAGCAGCTGTCCTTAACGGTTCCGGCGGTGGGGGTTATTATTTTCCTGCTGCTGATGCTGCATTTCGGACGGATTGACCGGTCTTTGCTGGTGATGCTGTCTTTGCCTGTTGCGCTGGTCGGCGGGTTATGGGCGGTGTATCTGGCCGGATACAATCTGTCTGTCGCAGTGGCGGTCGGCTTTATCGCGCTGGGCGGTCTGGCCGTGGAAACGGCAGCGATTATGGTCGTTTATCTTGACCTTGCCGTACGCGAAAACCGGCCACAAAACGCGGCAGAACTGCGGCGGGCAGTGATGGAAGGTGCGCTTTTGCGCATCCGTCCCGTGATGATGACGGTGGTTACGGAATTTGCCGCACTCTCGCCGATTTTCCTGTTCGACGGTCTGGGCGCGGATGTCATGCGCCGCATCGCCCTGCCGATGATCGGCGGCATGGCCACCACAACGCTTTTGACCCTGCTTGTTATACCGGTGCTGTACTGTATTTTAGAGAGCCGGAAATACGCAAAAAACAACAGCGCAGCCCAAAACCGCTCTTAACCGGAAAAGTAGCCGTAACGGAATACACAAACGAAGATACCGATATGCCGTCAGGCGAGCCGTCTGATAATAAAAAAGTACAATGATGCGGGCAGTAAACGCAGAAATTTTAGCAGAAATGTAAACCGGCGCGGAAAGTGAATTTCAAAAGATTTTTTATTCAGACCTTTGGCAATCCGTTTTGCCGCATCTTCCGGCTGCATGATGAAAGGCATGGGAAAATCGTTTTTATCCGTCATCGGTGTTTTGACAAAACCGGGACTGATCAGCTTGATGTCGATGTTCTTTGGCCGGTATTCCATATAGAGCGACTGTGCCAGATTCATAATACCGGCTTTTGTTGCCGCATAGGGCTGTGATGCCGGAAGACCGGCATAACCGGCGATACTGCCACAGAGAACAAGTTGACCTCCCCCCTGTTGTTCGAGAACAGGCAGGACAGATTTGGCCACACGCAACGTTCCCGCCAGATTAGTGTTGACGATATTCTCCATGTCTTTTTCAGGGATGTCGGCAAAAGCACCCGGCGTATAGACGGCAGCCAGACAGATCACCCGATCAATACGGGGAAGCGTTTCGGTCACAAAAGACACCGCCTTTGCCACCGATGCGGAATCGGCAATATCGACCGGACACACAAAATGTCCGCCGCCCAGAATCTTCTCAAGCTCTTCCAGCGCGTCTTTGTTGCGGGAAGACAGCACAAGACGCGCACCGGTATCGGAAAGCTCTTTTGCCAGAGCCTTGCCGATCCCCGTACTTGCACCGATCAGCCAGATATTTTCACCCTTCTTCACTTTGTCTTTCCTGCTTCGGGTTTGGTATTCTGTTTTTGCATGAAGACTGTCAGCTCCGCGACACGTATGCCGAATTTTTTCAGATAGGCGCGGTTGACAAGTGTGTTTTCATCCATCATCAGCCACATTCTGTCATCAAATGTAATACGCCAGTTTCTGCCGTCAACCGGAATATCCATGACGTAACCGAGCCGCATCGCATTGCCGCGCATTTCCCCCTGTGCCGTGCCGATAATATCATCGGCCTGCCCTGTGAAGCTGTAATGATCTTTCAGCGAAAGCCTCCAGCGCCTTTTCTGAATTTCGCCGTCATCATAACGAAACACCTCATCCAGAATGCCGTCCCCCGCATCCCATCGCCCTTTCAGATCGGCCTCGAACCGTCTTAGAACGCGCCCCCTCCTGTCCTGAACAATCCCCCATGCCTTGACCTTCCCGTCGAAAAACTCCATGACATTGAGTTCCGGTGAAAGATTTTCATACCGTGTCAAATCGGCACTGTCCGTTGTGCAAGCGTTAAGAAACATGACTGCCCCCGTAATGATGAGTGTTTTTATTCCCGTCGAAATTTTGCGTAGCATAAATTCCCTTCCCGTGTTTTTTATACCAAAGAGCAAGCACGCCAAGCGCAACCAGTTGGATGCCGCATGGAATGATTCCGTAATAGACAAGCAGCGCCCTTGCGGCATCACTGTTCTGAAAACTGCGGCTTACGTCGTATCCCGCGCTTTCGATTCCGAATAATCCGGCTGCACCGGCAACGGCCAGTGCGAGTTTGGATAAAAAGGCAAGCGCCGAAAATTGCCCCGTCGCATAGTCACGGTTGTTTTCCGCATCGATAATATCCGAAAGAATAGAGGGCGGCAGGGACATTCCGGCGCCCAGAGCAAGGCCTGAAGCAAAGCAGACCGCCGCAAAACACAGCGTATCTCCGGCCTGCAATGTCGCAACCCATATAAATGCCGCCACAGCCAGCAGCATTGCCGCCCCCCAGGCAAAGATTTTTCCGCTGCGGCGGGAAAGATACAGCCAGAACGGCATAGCCACAATTCCGGACAGGAAATAAACAGCCAGAAACGCGCCTGTCCATTCTTGCGCCTCCAGATAATCGCTGACAAAAAACAAAAACAGCACCAGCGGAAAAGCGCTTGCCAATGCCGATATAAAGTAAACAAGGAAAAAGCCGCGTATCCTTTCCGCCATCACAATCCGCCACAACGCAGACAGACGCATTTTTTCGCGCGGCGGCGCAGTTGCAAAATCCTGACGCGAGAGCCATGTCCAGAACACAATGCCGCACAGCATTGTCAGCACGGCGGTCAGAACAGCGAAAAGCGGCAAGGCGTTTTGGGCATCTGTAACATTTTCCAAAAGAACGGGCAGCACAGCCGCCAGCAGAATACCGGCCAGAATAAACCCTTCCCGCACGGTTGTGATTTTGGTTTTCTCATACGGGTCGGCCGTCCACAACCCTCCCAGCGCATTGACATGCACGACAAGGACGCTGAATGCCGTCGCCGTTATGATCATCGCCGCACAAAACCACAATATTTCAAAACCCGGATAGGGGTGAAAAAGCATCAGCATACCGCCGGACAAAACAACCAGTGCAGCTGCAATAACAGCGGGGCGGTGCGCCGCATAGCGGTCCCCCAGCCAGCCGATGACAGGATCCTGAAACGCATCGATCACGCGCAAAAAAAGCAGTGCCACCGCCAATGCCGCCAGCGAAACGCCGTAATATTGCGCATAGAAGGCCGGCGCATGCATATAAAGCGGAAGCCCCGCAAAAGCCAGCGGCAATGCAATCAGCCCGTAGCGCAAAAGTGGCACGGCCGTGACGGCATCGCGTTGTTGATGCGCTGTGCTCATTCTCCACTCCCCGCCAGAAGTTGACGGCGCAAATGCGGCGCAGTTGTCTGATGCCCCAGCCAGATGTCAAAAAAACGTTGCCCGAATTCATGATCCCTGACATGCCCGATTTGCTGTCCTGCATGGTAAAAAACCGTCTCGCCGTTCTGTTTTAAAATTCCGACAATCTCGTCCCCTTCCGCAACATCGGGAAAAATACCGGCCATCTGGTTATACCATGCCGCAAGCCTGACTTCGTCCGTATAGCCCTGCTTGCGTATCTGATCGACGGAGGCTTTTGCAATCCTTTCCCCTTTCAGATTGCGGTGATAGTGCAACACCAGCGCAAAAGGCGATTCCCCCGACCAGTCACCGTCCGGTGCGTAAAGTGTGGCCTGATAAATACTCATCAGGAAATACCTGTATTCTCCGCTGCCCGTCACGGCGGCCTGCGGCACATGCCGCCCAATTGTCGCAGCAACATCTTCCGCCCGCACATCTTTTGCAGAAAAACTGTAAATGCACAAAACAATAAGAACCGCAAATAAATTGATTTTTTTAAACATGGCAAAGCTCCACCTGCATGACAT
The DNA here is from genome assembly GCA_007116755.1 of Alphaproteobacteria bacterium. Taxonomy (GTDB): domain Bacteria; phylum Pseudomonadota; class Alphaproteobacteria; order Micavibrionales; family CSBR16-224; genus CSBR16-224. Next base: position 804 of record SKHU01000296.1, on the reverse strand, counting down.
CGGTACGTGCTGTTCTAAAACCTGCGATACACCCCGCCAGATAAAAACGCCACAAGCGGATAAAATGATCGTCAAACCCCAGCGCCTTCACCTCTTTGCGTGCCGCATCAAAATTTTGCAACCAGATTTCAAGCGTGCGGGCATAATCTTGCCCGAAACAATGCGGGTTTTGCACCTTCAGCCCCGCACGCGCCGCTTCCTGAGCAAAGCGCGATTTGCTCGGCAACATGCCGCCCGGAAAAATAAAGCTGCGAATCATATCGCCGCTTTTCCGGTAATCTTCAAAAGCATCCTCGCGGATTGTGATGGTCTGGATAACAGCGCGTCCGCCGGGCTTCAGCAGTTCTGCGATGCGTTGAAAATATACCGGCCAGTATTTCTCGCCGACGGCCTCGAACATTTCGATGGATACGATCGAATCGTATTTCCCTTCGGCGTGGCGGTAATCCTGCAACAGGAACGAGGCCTGCCCGTCCGGCATACGCTGCCGCGCATAGCTCAACTGCTCCTGTGACAGGGTCAAGCCTGTCACACGGTGATTGCGCCGCATAACGGCGCGCTCGGCAAAACCGCCCCAACCGCAACCGATTTCAAGAATCTCCTGTGGTCGATCGCCGATGGTATCCAGAATCCGGTCGTATTTATTTTGTTGCGCCGCCCGAATATCCTCACCCTTTCCTTTGAAAAGGGCAGAAGAATATGTCATCGAAGAATCCAGCCACAACCGATAAAATTCATTGCCCAAATCATAATGCGCATGGATATTGCGGCGGCTGCCCGAAAGCGTGTTCAGGCGCGTCAGAT
>SKHU01000262.1 GCA_007116755.1 Alphaproteobacteria bacterium | reverse complement strand
ACAGCAGAAACGGCGGAGAAAATTGAAAAAACCGGCAGCGGCGCGGCGGAGCAGGATCTGTTTTTGTCTTTTCAGAATTATCTGACGGCAGAGCTGGAAAAACTCGGGCAGGCGGAAAACTGGCCGGAATTTGACACGGCGCGTGCTGCGGTCGAACCGCCGCGCGATGCGGCGCACGGCGATATGGCGACCAATGCGGCGATGGTTCTTGCCGGACAGGTGAAGCAGAATCCGCGCGCGCTGGGAGAAAAAATCACGGAAATTCTCAAGAATCATCCCGATGTGACGGCGGCAGAGGTGGCGGGGCCGGGCTTTGTCAATTTCCGCCTGAAGCCCGAAATATGGCAGAGTTGCCTGAAAACCGTGCTGGAAAGCGGCACGGCTTACGGTGACAGCGATATCGGGCGCGGAAGGCACGTGAATGTAGAATATGTCTCCGCCAATCCGACGGGTCCGCTGACGGCGGGACATGCCCGCGGCGCGGTGGTCGGCGATGCGCTGGCGGCGCTGATGCAAAAGGCGGGATATGAGGTAATCCGCGAATATTACATCAATGATGCCGGCGCACAGGTGGAAAAACTGGCGCGTTCGGTTTATCTGCGCTACCGCGAGGCGCTGGGCGAGGAGATCGGGGAAATTCCCGAAGGCCATTATCCGGGCGAATATCTCAAAGAGGTCGGCGAGGCACTGAAAAACCGCGACTGCACTATGTGGACGGAGGCGGAGGAAAAAGACTGGCTGCCCGTCTGCAAGGAGATTGCGCTGGAGATGATGATGGAGGAGATCCGCCGTGATTTGCAGGATATCGGCATAAAGCATGACGTATTTACCTCCGAACAGGCGATTATTGATGCGGGCGCGGTGGATGAGGCGTTTTCCATTCTGGAAGGCCGCGACCTGATCTATACCGGCGTACTGGAACCGCCGAAAGGCGGGCAGCGCCCCGATGACTGGGAAGAACGCCCGCAGACGCTGTTCCGTGCAACGGAATTCGGCGATGATGTTGACCGCCCTTTAAAAAAATCGGACGGCAGCTGGACCTATTTCGCCAACGATATCGCCTATCACTGGGACAAATACAAACGCACGCAAGGGGCGCTAATCAATATTCTCGGCGCGGATCACGGCGGCTATGTCAAGCGGCTTTCGGCGGCGGTGACGGCGCTGACCGAAGGCAAGGCCTCCGTGGAATGCAAGCTGTGCCAGATGGTGCATATGTTTGACAACGGCGAGCCGGTGCGCATGTCCAAACGCGCAGGCACATTCGTGACGCTGCGCGATATTATCGATAAGGTGGGCGGTGATGTGCTGCGTTTTATTATGCTGACGCGCAAGAACGACCAGACGCTGGAATTCGACTTTGCCAAAGTCGTGGAACAGTCAAAAGAAAATCCTGTTTTTTATGTGCAATATGCACATGCGCGCTGCTGTTCGGTTTTGCGCAACGCTGTGGAAATGTTCCCGGATGCGGATTTGTCTGATGCGGCGCTGGCAGAGGCGAATCTGTCCCTGCTGGAGACGGAGGAGGATCTGGCGCTGATCCGCCTGATGGCAGGCTGGCCGCGCTTTGTCCGTTCGGCGGCGGAAGCGGCCGAACCGCACCGTATCGCATTTTATCTGCAGGAACTGGCCGCGGCGTTCCATGCCTTCTGGACAAAGGGACGCGGCGAGACGCAATTGAGATTTTTGCTTGAAGACAACCGCCCCTTGAGTATGGCGCGTCTGGCGCTGGTGCGCTCCGTTGCGCTGGTGACGGCATCGGGGCTGGCAGTGATGGGCGTTCAACCGGTGGAGGAGATGCACGCATGAGTGATGATCGGCAGCAATACAACACGCACGGGATTTTTCAGGCAACGCCGAAACCGTCCGGAAGGTCGCGCGGCGTTTTTGCGCATTTGCAGGGCGGGGGAGGTCTGCCCGGTTTTGTTGTGCCGCTTGTTTTGTTTGCCGTTCTGGCCGGCGTGATCTGGTATGCCTATCCGAAATCGGCGGAAGACGGTATTGTTCCGGTTATTCAGGCCGATCCGTCTGCCTATAAGGCGCGCCCCGACGATCCGGGCGGGCGGCAATATGCGCATCGCGACAGCACGGTTTTCGAACCGTTCGACGGCAGCAGAGCCGAGGGCGCGGAACTCGCGGATGACCGCGAGGAACCGGTGCGCCGTTCCGGTTTTGAGCCGTCTTTAAGTCTTGGGCTGCAATCGCGCGAGACGGGCGAAGCGGTGGAAACGCTGATCGCGCGGGAGGAAACCGTGCCGCTTTCCGAATTGCGTACAAGATTGCAAAACCCTGAAAAACTGGCACGGATCGCCGAAGATGCGCCGCAAGAAAAAACTGCGCCGGTCAAAGAGGATCAGCCGCAGGTGGAAGCCTCTCCTGTCGCGAAGGTGACGGAAGAGGATATCGCTTCTGTGACACAGGTACGTGAACGCGGCGCGGAGGAACTGGCAGAGATGGTGGCACGTCTTGCCGCACCGACAACAGAAACAAAAACAAAAACGGAAACGGAAACGAAAGCAGAAACGGAAAAAACACAGCCCGCACCGCAATCCGCTGCCGTTTCGGCGGGGGAAGGCGGCTGGCTTGTGCAGCTCGGCGCATTCGGCAGCCGGGAATCTGCGGAGGGTGCATGGGGGAAATTTCGCAAGGATTATGAATTGCTGCTGTTTCCGCTCACGCCCGATTATCAGCAGGCAGAGGTCGGCGGCAAGACGCTGTACCGTTTGCGTGCCGGATATTTCGCCGGCCGTGATGATGCCGTTAAAATCTGTGAAGCCTTGAAAAAACAGGGAGGAAACTGCCTTGTTACCAGATAATGACATGCCGCCGCGCAAGAACCTGAAACCGATTGTTCTTTCCTGTGCCGGAGAGGCATTGACGGCGGATGAAAAATCACTGTTTTCAGATTATCCGCCTGCGGGGCTGATTGTGTTCCGCCGCAACTGCGTCTCGAAAGCACAGCTTGTCGATTTGATTGCTTCATTCCGCGACATTATCGGCTGGGCGGATGCGCCTGTTCTGATTGATCAGGAGGGCGGCAGCGTTGCGCGGCTGACAGCACCGGAATGGACGGAGTTTCCCGCGGCGGGAGAATTTGCAGCGCTGGCGGAAAACGATCTGGAGCGCGCCTGTGACGCGGCGTATAAAAATGCGCTGGCGATGGGGGCGGAAATGGCCGAAGCCGGCATTACTGTCAATTGTGCACCGGTGATGGATGTTCCCGCGCCGGAGTGTCATGATTTTCTGTCCGGCAGCCGCACTTACGGCAAAACGCCGCATCAGGTAACGGTGATGGCCGAGCATGTTTGCCGCGGCCTGCTTGCGGCCGGAATTACGCCCGTGATGAAACATATTCCCGGACACGGGCGCGGCACGGTGGACAGCCATCTGGAACTGCCGCGTGTCGCGGCAGGGCTTGAGGATTTGCGCCGTAGTGATTTTGCACCGTTCAGAGTACTCGCAGGTTCCGATCTGGGACATGCGGTCTGGGCGATGGGGGCGCATGTGGTCTATGACGCTATGGATGCGGAACGTCCTGCAACGGTTTCAGAGATTGTGACGGAAAAAATTATTCGTGGTGAAATCGGCTTTACCGGTGTATTGATTGCCGATGATATCGGGATGAAGGCGTTGTCGGGAACGGTCACAGAACGGGCGCTTGCCACGCTGGCAGCGGGGAATGACCTGACGCTGCATTGCAGCGGAGATTTTGATGAAATGCGCGGCATATTGAGCGCACTGCCCGATATTGTGCCGCTGGCGCTGGAGCGCATGTTGCGTGCAGAGCAGCAGCGGCGCGACTGTCACGCGGGCGCGGATGTGCCGGAACGCGGGATTTTGAAAGGATGAGCGAGGGCGAACGGATACCGCCGGAACAGCCGGAATTTGAAGAAGACCCCGCCCGCCCGCCGAAAGACGGTGCGGATGAGGGCGGGCAGCTTTTGCTGCAACTGGACGGTTTCGACGGGCCGATTGACATGCTGCTGTCGTTGGCGCAGGAGCACAAGCTCGATCTGACGCAGATTTCCATTCTGGAGCTGGCCAACCAGTATCTGGATTTTATCGAGACGGCGCGCAATCTGCGTCTGGAACTGGCGGCGGATTATCTGGTGATGGCGGCATGGCTGGCTTATCTGAAATCGCGGCTGCTGATACCGGAGGATGAAACATCCGAAGAGCCGAGCGGCGAGCAGATGGCCGAGGCGCTGGCCTTCCAGCTGCGTCGTCTGGAAGCGGTACGCAATGCGGCAGAGCAATTGACAGCACGGCCGCAGCTTGGGCACGATTTTTTTGCACGCGGTCATGCCGAAGGTGTGGAAGTCGTCAACAGGCCGGTCTGGGATGTCGGGTTTTATGATATTCTTGCCGCTTATGCCGATATCCGCCAGCGCGGTGACAGCCGCGTTTACGAGATCAAGGCATATAAGCTGATGTCGATTGAGGATGCGCTGGCGCGGATGGAAAAAATGCTGGGCAAAATTCCGAAGGAATGGCTCAGCCTGCGCGCGCTTCTGCCTGCGGGATTGCAGGATGAAGATCCGCTGGTCGTGCGTTCGGCTCTGGCGGCAACGCTGGGGGCAACGCTGGAAATGGCCAAGCGCGGGGAGCTGGAGTTGAAACAGGACGAAAATTACGCGCCGATTTATCTCAGACGAAAGGAAAAAGACGAATGAGCGGGGATGCAAACCGGATCGAAACCGAAAAGCCCATCGACGGCTATGCCGAGGAGTTGCGCGTATTGGAAGCCGTGCTGTTTGCGGCAAAAGAGCCGGTGCCGGTGAAAACACTGGCCGAACACCTGCCGCCGGAAAAGCAGGAGGATGCGGGCGATATTCTGAAGATGCTGCAACTGCGCTATGAAGGGCACGGCATTGCTCTTGTCTGCCGTGACGGCGCATGGGCGTTTCGTACCGCGCCGGATATTGCCGGAAAACTCAGAATCGAGAGGGAGGTGCCGAAAAAACTTTCCCGCGCGGCGATGGAAACACTGGCGATCATCGCCTATCACCAGCCGGTGACACGGGCGGAGATCGAGAATATCCGCGGTGTGTCCACGGGACGCGGCACTCTCGATATTCTGATGGAAATCGGCTGGGTCAAGCCCGGCCGCCGCCGTCAGGTGCCGGGACGGCCGCTGACATGGCTGACAACGTCGCAGTTTCTTGACCATTTCGATCTTGCGGGTCTGGACGAGTTGCCGGGTGTGGAGGAAATGAAAGAGGCGGGGCTGCTGGACAGCCGCGCGGCGATTGACACTTTGCCGCAGTCTGATATGTTTGCGGATCGCGACGAGGATGAGGAAGACGATAATCCGGTAGATGCGGAAGAGGAGGAAAACGCATGAGTATAGGCATATGGCAGATCGTTCTGGTTTTGGTACTGGTGCTGGTGATCTTCGGCGCAGGCAAGCTGCCGGGCGTGATGGGAGATCTCGGCAAGGGTATGCGCAATTTTAAAGACGGTCTGAAAGAGGGCGAAAGCGGCACGGACGATGCCTCCCCCAAACAGATTGCAAAAAAAGACGGCACGGCGGCGGATGATGCGCCCGCCGAAAAAGAGACGGATGCCGTCAAAAAAGACAAGGCGTAATTTTCTGACATGTTCGGGATCGGCGCAATCGAGTTTTTTTTAATCGCTTTGGTGGCGCTGCTGGTTATCGGGCCGCAGCAGATGCCGCGCGCATTGTATGCTGCGGGTAAGGCGCTGCGGCGTATGCGCCGTTTCAGCGCCGATCTGCAGGCCGGTTTTGATAAAATCACCGAGGAAATGGAAATCGAGGAGATTGTGCGCGAAGCCAACAAGGCCGGCGACGAATTGACGGAATTTCGCACCGAACAGCAAAAGGCGCTGGAGGCGCGCAAGCAGAAAAAAACCGCAAAACCCGCGAAATCCAAAAAATCTACAAAATCCAGAAAAACAAAAACGGCAAAAAAGAAATCCGTGT
>SKHU01000156.1 GCA_007116755.1 Alphaproteobacteria bacterium | reverse complement strand
GTCGCCGCCGCCGGCAGACCTTTGGCCACCTCGCCGGCAAAAGTCGGGCCGGACAAAACCAGATAAGGGGAATCAGGGAATATTTCCGTGGCCACCTGCGACATCAAAAGACCGGTTGCGACTTCAATCCCTTTCGCACACAGGACAATCGGCACGGCTTCGGGCAAATACGGTTTCATCTGCTCCAATACACTGCGCGTATGCTGTGCGGGCGCAACCATAAACACGGCCTCTGCCCCTTTCAGCGCCTCTTCCTGCGAGGCTGTGGCACGAATGGCCGGATTCAGAGATATCCCGGGAAGATATTCGGTATTTTCGTTGTCGGCATTGATGGAATCGACCACAGACGATTCCCGCGCCCACAACATGACGTTCTTTTCCGCATTTGCGGCGACCTGAGCGATCGCCGTCCCCCATGACCCTGCACACATTACCGCAATTTTTTCCATCGCGTATCCTCTGAATTTTATTTTTTCTTTTGCTTTTTTCCGTTCTAACACAAGAACGCCGTCATGGCCATAGCTACAATAGCGCTTCCAGAGGCCAGCGCGGCACAACCCTGAAATCCAGCCCGTCCGGCGGTTTTCCGGCCGCGATGCGTTCCGCTGCGGCCCATGCGATCATCGCCGCATTATCGGTACACAGCCGCGCAGGCGGCACGGTTAACTGAAAGCGATTCTCTGCAGCAACAGCGGCCAGCGCCCCGCGCAGCATTTGATTGGCCGCCACGCCGCCTGCCGCAACAAGATGCGGGTTTTTCGCTTCCGGAAACAGACCGTAGAATCTCCGTGCCGCATTTGTCATCCTGTCATACAGCACCTGCCGGACGCTTTCCTGAAACGAGGCGCACAGCGCCGCCTTATCCGCCGCATCCATCTGCGCGTGTTCTTCAACATGCCGCCGCACCGCCGTTTTCAGGCCGGAAAAGGAAAAATCGCAACCCGGTCGCCCGACCATCGGTGCAGGCAGCGGGAAATCCTGCCGCGCCTTTTCCAAATCGGCACAGGCGGCAGCGGCTTTTTCCACCGCAGGCCCGCCCGGATAGCCGAAACCAAGCAGTTTTGCGGTTTTGTCGAAAGCCTCGCCGAGCGCATCATCCTGCGTTGTCCCCAGACATTGATATGCACCGACCGCCTTGACCGCGACAATCTGGCTGTGCCCGCCGGAGGCCAGCAACAGAAGATAGGGAAACGGCACATCCGCGACAAGGCGCGGTGTCAGCGCATGGCCTTCCAGATGGTTGATCCCGTAAACCGGCAGATCATGCACGGCGGCAATCGCCTTGGCCATCATCGCGCCGACCATCACGCCGCCGATCAGTCCCGGCCCGGCCGTGACCGCCACTGCGTCCAGTTCCTGAAAACCTTTCAGCCCGGCCTCCGCCATCGCCTTGCGCGTCAGTTGCGTGATATGCTGCATATGCGCCCGCGCCGCCACCTCCGGCACAACGCCGCCGTAAAGCGCATGGCTGTCGGTCTGGCTCAGCACCAAGTCGGCCAGAATTTCCCTGTCGCCGGTGACAACGGCAACAGCGGTTTCATCGCAGCTGCTTTCGATTCCAAGAATTTTCATGCGCCCGCCGCCCCGCTTTTCGGTTTCAGCGCCGCCAGCGTTTTTCTAAAAAACGCACCGCGCCGCCGCCACAGCGTCATAAAGTTTTCGCGGAACATCAGCGCCGCAGGCGTCACCAGTAGCGTCAACGGTGTTGAGAAAAACAGCCCGAACACAATCGCCGTGGACAGATCCACCCACCATTGTGTCGAGGGTGCGCCGTAATTGATCTCACGGCTGAAAAAATCGATATTGACCTGCAGTACCATCGGCAACAGGCCGAGCATCGTTGTCACCGCCGTCAAAAGCACGGGGCGCAGACGTTGTGCGCCGGTACGTAAAACCGCTTCACGCGCCGAAAACCGGCCGCTTTCGGAAAGACGGTCGAATGTATCAATCAAAACAATGTTGTTATTCACAACAATTCCCGCCAGCGCAATCACGCCGATCCCCGTCATCACAATACCGAAAGGCTGTCCTGTGACCAGCAGCCCCATCACAACCCCGACCGTGGACATCGCCACTGCCGACAGAATCAGAAACGCGCTGTAAAAACTGTTGAATTGCAGCACCAGAATAATCAGCATCAGCGACAGGGCGACAAAAAACGCCTCCATCAAAAATTCCTGCGATTCCTGCTGTTCCTCATCCTCGCCCTTGAACACGAAATGCAAGCGCGGATCCCATTGTTGCGCGGCCAGCCATTCCTGAAACTCCCCGACTTTTGCCGCCGTATTGATATAATCGGGCAGATCGGCACGCACCGTCATTTCGCGGTAACCGTCCGCGCGGCTGATATTGCCGGTTTTCGGCCTGGCCTCGCGCGTGACAAAATTGGCAATCGGAATGGACCCGATCGGCGTTTCAATCTGCAGCCGGTCAAGCTGGCTCAGGCTGCGCTGATCTTCGGGGAAACGGATAATCACGTCAATTTCATCATCCGAGCTTTGCGTCCGAAAGGCGCTGATTTTCAGACCGTTGGTCACCAGCCGCACGGATTCCCCGATGGTGGACACATCCAGCCCGAATTTTGCGGCCTGCGCACGATCCACAACCAGTTCCCATTCAATGCCCGGCAACGGCCGCGTATCTTCAATATCGATAAAATCGCCCATCTCTTCGACCTGACGGATCACGCGTTCCACCGCAGGCAACAGCAATTCGGGATAATGCGAGCGGATTTGCAGTTGCAGCGCCTTCCCCGTCGGCGGCCCCTGCTCGCCTTCCTGCACTTCAATGATAATGCCCGGAATAGGGGCGGTTTTATCGCGAATTTTCTGCATAATGACCGTTGCCGGATCGCGTGTCTGCCAATGGGTGAATTCAATCTGGATCGACCCGATCAGATCGGCCGGTTTTTCACCGCCCATCATATCCGCATCGCTGCTGCCGGCATTGCCGACACGTGTATAAAAATTGCTGATTCCGGGAATGTCAAAAATTTCGCTTTCGACACGGTGCAATATCCGGTCTTTTTCGGAAACGGAAAGATTGCCGCGCGCACGCACCTGTACAACGGCAAAATCCGGTTCAACCTCCGGAAAAAACTCGACACCGTGGCCGTGACTGCCGTAATAATTCCACATACCGACCAAAACAAGCCCCGCCGCCAAAAGAACCAAACCCGGCCATTTCAGCACCGCATCCAGAATTTTCAGATAGGAACGCGCCATGCCCGTAACATCGGCAAGGTCGCCCTGTTCGGCAATCGCCAGTTGCTGCATTTTCTCGGGATCATCCGCCATGCCCGCCTTGCCGAACAGCGACCCCAGCACGGGCACAAAAATCAGCGCCATCGCCAGCGAGGACAAGAGAACCGTAATCAGTGTAATCGGCAGATATTTCATGAATTCCCCGACCACGCCCGGCCAGAACAAAAGCGGCGAGAATGCCGCCAGCGTCGTCGCGGTCGAGGCAGTAATCGGCCAGGCCATGCGTTTGGCCGCCGCGCCGTAAGCCGATTTCTTTTTCATGCCTTCACTCATTTTGCGATCGGCATATTCGGTCACGACAATCGCCCCGTCCACCAGCATTCCGACCGAAAGGATCAGCGCAAACAGCACGACGATATTGACTGTCATACCGCCTGCATACAGAAACAGAATACCGCTTAAAAATGCGCCCGGTATCGCCAGCCCGACCAGCGTTGCCGCACGCAATCCCAGCACCGCGACACAGATAATCATCACCAGCAATACCGCGCTGAGAACATTATTCTGCAAATCGGCCAGCATAATGCGGATATTGCGGGATTCGTCCTTGACGAAATCAATCGTAATCCCCTCCGGCCAAAAACGGCTTTCTTCCGCCACAGCCGCCTGCACGGCTTCCGTCGTTTCAATGACGTTTTCTCCCTGACGTTTGACAACCTCCAAAGCCAGCGCCCGCCGCCCGTTCAGATAGGCAAAACTTTCCGGATCCTTGAAATGAAAGCGGATATCGGCAATATCATCGACAATGACAACGGAATCCGCATCTGTTTTCACCGGCATGGAACGGATATCATCCACCGTCTGGAAAACACCCGGTACTTTCACGGCAAACCGGCCGCTGCCCGTATCCATATTTCCCGATGCGACAAGCCGGTTACTGCGCTGGAAAAATCCGATAATATCCGTTCCCGACAAGCCGTAATTTTCCACCGCGTTCGGATCGACGATAATTTCCATGACCTCCTCGCGGTCACCGGCGATATCAGCGCTGAGCACCTGCGGCAGAGATTCGATACGGTTTTTCAAATCCCGCGCCAGTCTCAGCAGAATCCTCTCGGGCACATCACCGGACAAAACGACGACCAGAACCGGAAACAGGCTGAAATTCACTTCCGACACTGTCGGCTCGTCGGTTTCCTCCGGCAGATCGGGCTTGGCCTTGTCTACTGCGACCCGCACATCGTCCAGCGCCTTGTCGGCATCAAATCCGGCAACAAATTCCAGAACGATATTCGCCCCGCCTTCATAACCGTTCGATGTCATTTCTTTTACGCCGTCAATCCCCGTCAACTGCTGTTCCATGGGACGGATCAAAAGCCGTTCCGCATCTTCCGGCGCAATCCCTTCATGTGACAGCGATACGTAAATCACCGGAATATTGATATCCGGATTGGCCTCTTTGGGAATGGTGACATAGGCATAAATACCGGCGAAAATCAGCACGAAAAATGCCAGCATCACAGCCGGCCGTCTGTTCAACGCCGCATCGATCAGCGCGTTCATGGCTGCGCCTCTCCTTCTTTCTCATCAGTCGAACCCGCTGCGCTCTGCACAGGAACAGGAATAACCTGCTGCCGGTCGGCAACAAATTCATGCCCCAGCGTAATCAGATCAACGCCGGGCTCCAGCCCGTCAACCCATACGCCGTAAGGCCGCTCCTCCAGAATGCGCACAGGAAAAAATTTTGCAAAAGGCGGCGCATCTTCACTGTCGCGCAAAACGGTTTTGACACCGACAATACCCTGATCATCCAGCGTCAGCGTCGAAAGCGGCAGGAAAAACGCGTCCCGGGACGGCAAAATGAAAAAAGCTTTTGCTGTCATGCCGCCGGCAATCAGATGACCGCCGTTTTCCACACGAATATCGACGCGGAAAGTCCGTGTCTCCCTGTTGGCGTTGGAGGAAATATAATGTACGGTGCCTTCCGCCTCTTCGCCGGAGGAGAGCAGAATCTCCGCACGTCCGCCAACCCGTATATGGCCGATATGCCGTTCGGGAACGAATGTGCGCACCTCAACGGGGTCAAGATCGACAAACAGCGCTGCCGTATCGCCGGTGCGGATCGTTGCCCCCTCTTCAATATGGCTTTCCTCCAGAATACCGTCAAACGGCGCGGTAATTTTTGTATGCGCCAGATCAAGTTCTGCCTGCACCAGTTCTGCCCGTGCGCTTTCAAGCTGTGCCTGCGCCGTTTCCAGCGCCACCTGCGAGCCGTGCCCCTGTTTGCGCAAACCCTGCGCCACTTCATATTCGCGCTGGTGCTGACGCAACTGCGCCCGTGCACGGGCGATCACGGCAGGACGATCATCCGGTTCCATTTCGGCAATCAACTGCCCTGCCTCAAGCCTGTCGCCGCGCCGCGCATGAACGGTCGCAATACGTCCGTCCGTTCTGGCGCGTAATTCAACGCTGCGCGAGGGATGCGTCTGCCCGTTCACCTCAATCCGCACGGCCATTTCCTGCGGTTCAAGCCGCATCACTTCAACGCGCATTGCACGTTTTGCAGATTTTTCCTGCGCATTTTTCTCTGCAATCGTGCCGTTATCAACGGATTTTTTGTTCGCGCCCGTCAAAGCCGGCCACATCCAAAGCGCGGCGGCAATAAAAACGCCCAAAGCAATCAAAACGGATTTGCGCATGAGTCTTTTCCGACTTTCTTCTTGAAAACAAAAGAACACACCCCGTGTTTCTCACGGAAGCTATACCATAAAATTTACCGTAAAATCACGAAGAT
>SKHU01000080.1 GCA_007116755.1 Alphaproteobacteria bacterium | reverse complement strand
TGTTGCGGCATTGCCGACACGGCCGAAAGCCGTGATCACCTCGTCAAAAATCAGCAATATGCCGTGTTTTGTGCAGATATCGCGCAGGCGCTGCAGATAGCCCTTCGGCGGAATCAACACGCCGGTTGATCCTGCGACCGGCTCGACAATCACGGCGGCGATTGTTTCCGCCCCGTGCAGCGCAACAATACGCTCCAGATCGTCAGCCAGCTCTGCGCCGTGTTCGGGCTGCCCGCGCGTGAAGGCGTTTTTCTGCGGCAGATGCGTATGCGGCAGATGATCCACGCCTGTCAGCAGCGTTCCGAAAAAGCGGCGGTTATTGGGGATGCCGCCGACGGAAATGCCGCCGAAACCGACGCCGTGATAGCCGCGCTCGCGCCCGACAAGGCGGGTGCGTCCGGCTTCTCCGCGGATGTTATGATAGGCCAGCGCGATTTTCAGCGCCGTATCCACCGATTCCGATCCCGAATTGGTGAAAAACACATGCCCCATATTTTCCGGCATAAATTCGATCAGCTTTGTTGCCAGTTCAAAGGCTTTCGGGTGCCCCATTTGAAAAGCCGGCGCGTAATCCAGCTCGGCAATCTGTTTTTGCACGGCCTCCACAACTTTCGGATTATTATGGCCGATATTGCAGCACCACAGCCCTGCCGTCGCATCCAGAACCCTGCGCCCGTCATCGGTGGTATAATGCATTTTATCCGCACCGGTAAACAGGCGCGGTTTGGATTTGAACTGGCGGTTGGCCGAAAACGGCATCCAAAATTCCTCCAGCCCCGTTTTGTTGCGGCGCGTTTCTTCCATTGTTTTCTCCGTATTCGTATTTGTATTCGACGGTGCAAGTGACATGGGCGTTTTCCTTTCGCGTTTAATCCGTTTTACACAATTTCCTCAAAACAAGATAGGACGCGCCGCCGAGAAACAGCCCGACGAACCACGCATAGGAATAAATCGTTTTAAAAAATTCCGGTGCATCGCAAATACCGGCCGCCGCACAAAATCCGGGCAATGAGGGCGCAGCCCCAATGACCAGCGCCGCCAGACCTGCGCAGTTCCAGCCTTTGCCGCCTTTGCTGTAGGCGCCGTCATGTTTGTAGAGATCGGCGGTTTTTAATTCGGTTTTGCGGATGAAATAATAATCGGCCAGCATAATCCCTGCAATCGGCCCCAAAAGCGCGGAATAGCCGACCAACCAGACAAACAGATAATCCCCTGCCGTTGCCAGCAGCTTCCACGGGAAAATCGCAATCCCCAGCCCTGCGGTGATATAGCCGCCGGTTTTAAACGAGATTTTTTTCGGCGCAACGCTGGAAAATCCGTAAGCGGGGGCAACAACATTGGCGGCCAGATTGGTTGTCAAAGTGGCAATCACAAGCCCGCACAGCGCCAATATGGTGGCCATGCCGCCCATTCTTCCGGCCAGCTCTACGGGGTCCCAGATCGCCTCGCCGAAAATCACCACGGTGGAGGAGGTCACGGCCACGCCGATAAAGGCGAACAGCGCCATCGGGATCGGCAAACCGACGGCCTGCCCGATAAACTGGTCTTTCTGGCTTTTGGCAAAACGCGTGAAATCGGGGATGTTCAGCGCCATCGTTGCCCAGAACCCGACCATCGCCGTTAGGCTCGGCCAGAAGACAAGCCAGAACTGCCCTTCCTTGATGCCGCCTGCGACAAAAGCGCTGGGGGTGGAGAGCATCTCGCCGAAACCGCCGGCGGTAAAATACGCCCAGCCCAGCAAGGCAAATCCCATAAACAGCAAAAACGGCGCGGCCAGTACTTCCAGCCAGCGGATTGATTCCGTTCCGTTTTTGATAAACCAGATATGCAGCGCCCAGAAGGCAAGGAAACACATTGTCTGGTAAATATTGATGCCCAAAAGCGGCAGCGCCTCGGCGGCCAAAGCCCCGCCGGACAGATTGTTCAGAATAACGTAAATCGCCGATCCGCCGACCCATGTATTGATGCCGAACCAGCCGCAGGCAACCAGCCCCCGCGCCACGGCGGGAATTTTTGCCCCCAGCGTCCCGAAAGAGGAGCGCAAAAGCACCGGAAACGGAATACCGTGTTTTGTGCCCGCATGACCCAGCATCAGCATCGGCACCAGCACGATGCAGTTGCCCAGCAGAATGGTCAGCACCGCCTGCCACCACGCCATGCCTTCGGAAACGAGACTTCCCGCCAGCATATAGGTCGGCACGCAGACGACCATCCCGACCCAGAGCGAGGCAATCGCCTGCCAGTTCCATTGCCGCGCCGCTTGCGGCGTGACGGCAAGATCAACATTCCACAGCGCGTCATCCGCGCCTTTGGGCTTTTTCGGTTGGGGGAGATCGGCAAAACTCACGGGTGTCCTTAGCTCCTTCAAATCTTTTTCTTCAAAAAAAACACTTACCGGAAAATACGCAAAACACCCTTTATATATGCGCATTACTATAGCGGGAAACATACGAAAGGCAAGGGATTTCATATATGCGGACATATGCGGACAGCGTTTGCGAAAATGCGGGGTTTACATTTTCCGCGCGTTGTTTATCCTTTCTCCATTATCTAAAATTGAGGGTGTGCGGAAAAAACCGGAACAATCGGGGAGATCAGCCGTGCGCCGCAAACACAGATATAAGCAAACTCATAAGCAGATTCATAAGCAGACCCATACAAAAGAGAACCTGCCAAAAAAACATCTGCCGTTTTACCGCCGCAAAAATCTAAAGCAGAAATTCAAATGCGCCGCTGCTGCGACGGCTTTGACAATCGGTGCGGCCGGTACGGTTGCGGCGCAGGAGAATAGGCCGTTTCAACCGCAAACAGTGGAGGCACCCGCTTCCTCCGCCCTTGTTCTTCATCACAACCGCGCCTCGCTGACGGATCTGGAGGACGGGTTTGCCCGTCTGCACGCACAAAACAGCGCCGTAAACGACGACAATTCGCTTTCAACGATTTTCAACAAACGCATGCGCGAAGCTGACAGCGCGTGGCTTTCCCATCGCTGGTTCGGCATGATCGACCGCCATAACCGCGAGATGCGGCGCTCTTCGGAAAATCTGGACATTGTCGCCAACTGGCTGCGCAGTTTCGACGATCTGAAAGACAAGCCGCGTATGCAGCAGCTGCGCGAGGTGGACCGCCGCGTTGACAACTTTCTGACCTATGCCTCAGACCGCGAGGTGTACGGAAAAGCCGATTACTGGGCAACGCCGCTGGACTCCCTGAAAAACAAACGCGGCGATTGCGAGGATTTTGCCATTATGAAATATTTCGCACTGCGCTGGATCGGCGTGCCGGAGGACGATATGCGCCTTGTCACCGTCACCATGCGCGCGGATAAAAAAGCCGGCCATGCCACGCTGGTGGTAAAATCCGATGGCATCAATTACGTGCTGGACAACCGCAGCCCGCCCGGCATCGTCCGCCCCGACAGCGCCCATACATGGGAATACCGCACCGTCAGCGCCATGAACGCCAACGGCGTCTGGCGGCGGCGCTGACCGGTTACGGCAGGCCGATCACCGTATCATTTGCCGGCCATGTGACGCGCCAGCCGAGTTTGACCTCTGTCTTTTGCTGCGGCGGCAGCGTCACGTTCCATTGCAGCAGACCCCTGATATTTTCGACATCCTCGGCATAGCCTGCTGTTGTGGCATTGCGCTGAATATCGATTTTGATATCGCCGTCCTGACTGACGGGTATGGCCTCGCGCACGCGCAATTCCACCGGATTGCGGCGCAGATTTTGAATTTCCGTCACATAATGCCGCTCCAGTATCGAATCGCGGACGATCATGCCGCCCTGACGGCGCTCGTCTTTGAGCGTGTTGCGTTTGACTGAAATCCGGTCATCCACGCCGAAAAACAGGTCATGCGCCTCGCCGGGGCGCAGCAGCGGAAAGCCGCTTTTGCCGACATAGGCACCGTCACGGAACAGGCTGACCTCGCCCGCCAGCAGCGGCGCATCACCTTTCAGCGTGCCGCGCGCGACCAGAAACGCCTCTGTCGTGTGCTGCGGCTGGATATGCACCTCCAGCGCCGTATCGACATCAAACGCGCCGACCATCAGCTTGGTTTCGTTATTGTCGCTCGCAATCGTTGCCGGACCGGCAACGCGGTATTCGGTGACAAAACCGCCCGTATCGATCTCCGCTCCGGCAAACCGCGCCTCGCGCGGCGGAGGCGGCGATGCGGCAACGCCGTCGGCTTCATAGGACATCACAGCCATTTCCGCCATATCCGCCATCGGTGCGGCAGCGCGTCCCATCATCCGCGCAGCGGCGGGGGCGGCTTTATATTCCGGCTGTTTTCTGACCCAGACCGTTCCCAGCGGCGGCGGCGATGCGCCGCGATGCGGCTGTGCGGTGGACAGCGTCAAGGCAACGCCTCTCCAGTCTTCGCCCGTCAACTGGCGCACCGCGCCGTATTGCACGATTTGTAAGTCGCCGTTTTACGTGTCCAGCCGCGCATCATAAACCGGCTTCCATGAAGCGTTCGCAACCTGATAGCTGAGTTTGACCGTCAGCTTTGTCGCCGCCGCCGATTCCAGCGGGACGGAAACCGTATGCGTACGGCGCTGGCCTGTACGCATCTGCCGCAATTCGGTTTCAACCTTGCGCACGCCCTCGTTCAGATTGCGGATATTGATCTGGTGTTGCTGCCGCGCCTTCAGCACCTCTGCCGTGCCGCTTTGCATGGCTTCTGCAGCGGCCGCCCATTGCTCGGGCTGAAATTGCAGATTTTCAAATTCCTCGTTGCTGCGCTTGGTTGCCGTCTGGCCGATGGAGCGCAGCAGAGCAAGCCGCGCATCCAGCCCCTGAATTTCGGCGTTTTCCGTGTCAATCAGATCGCGCAGCTTTTGCAGCGCATCGCTAAGCTCGCGCTCTTTTTCCGAGGTCAGCTCCTGCGTCACCACCTGTTGATGCGACAGGGCGCCGAATGTCACATCCGCCGTTGCGCTACCCTCCACCCGCAGCGAATCACCCGAAATATTCTGCGGCAGCCCTTCAAACAGCACCGTATGCGCCCCCGCGGGCACATCCACCGTTGCCGTGCGCGTCACTGTTGCGCGGTTGGAATACACCGTCACGGCGGTGATGGCACTGTATGCCGTAATGTCTTTTGCCTCTGCGGAAAGCGGCGCTGTCACCAGAAGAACAGCCGTTAAAACGGGAAGAAAAAGCTTTTTCATTTATATTGTCCCTCATTTCGTGATAAATTCATTCTCAAAATATACACCCCATTTGAATATAAAATATTTAAGAAGTCGATAACAGACGGAAAGGATTTTTTAAATGATGTGTTTTTTGCGGATCGCTGTTTATATCGCCATCGCCGTGCAGCTTGCCGCCGCTGCGCTGGTCTTCACGCAGGGTTATAGCGCACAGGACAGGCTGCTGGCGCTGCTGCTGGCCGTGCTGCCGCTGCTGGCCGCCGTGACGTTATATGCGGGGCCGTCGCGGGAAGAACGCAAACTGGCGCGGGCGCTGAATATCGCCCGCATGAAATCCGAATTGGAAGAACTGGAGAAAAAACATGGCCAATCCGACAAAAAAACCAAGTAAAAACGAAACGGCAAAAAATCTGCGCGGCAAGCTGGATTTGCCGCTGATTGCCGCGCCGATGTTTCTGATTTCCAACCCGAAGCTGGCGCTTGCCTGCTGTGAAGAGGGCATTATGGGCAGTTTTCCGGCGCTGAATTGCCGCACCCCGGAAGAGCTCGACACATGGCTGACGCAGATGAATGACGGTATTGCCAAGCTGAAAAAAGACAATCCGGATAAAAAAATTGCGCCTTATGCGGTCAATCTGATTGTGCATAAAAGCAATCCGCGCCTGCAGGAGGATCTGGAGCTGTGCGTCAAACACAAAGTGCCGGTGATTATCACCTCGCTCGGCGCCGTGCCGGAGCTGGTGAAAGCCGTGCACAGCTATGGCGGTGTTGTGCTGCATGACGTGACCAACCCCTATCACGCCAAAAAAGCCGCCGATGCGGGTGCAGACGGCATTATTGCCGTTGCGGCGGGCGCGGG
>SKHU01000064.1 GCA_007116755.1 Alphaproteobacteria bacterium | reverse complement strand
GAATTCGGGGGACACAATACCTATTAAATAAAGCGGAATTGACACAGGCGCAACGATGGTTAACTCTTATAAGGATTGTAAAATTAAATGGAGGAATTAAGTATTGTGTCCCCCGATTTCTTGTCCCCCGATTTCGATTTCACAAATTCGCAAGCACCCTACGTGCGTGACCTGCGTAATGGACAGTATCGTAATGCACAGGGGAACATTGTTCCCAAAAGCGATCAATCAGGACACATTCCGTTGGAAAAATTTCTGGGGTACAAACCATGAGTATAGTGCAAAAACCACTCTATTTAGAAATTATAAATGATGCCCTGCAAGAGCTTTCCGATATAGAATATCAACGGCGAGTATGGATAAAAGGCAGCGAGAGTGAAATGTCGAGCATGGATGAAGCGGTGGCTGCTTTATTCAATGATTCATGTTTGGATATTGCAATTGAAAAAAACGCAGTCGTCTTTTCTCCAGAAATTGACCGAGAATTGCGAGAGCTAAGGAAGTTGCTTCAATCTAGTTTATATGCGCAACAGATACATGGGACAGCAAAAGTAATCAAGTCTTCTGAGTGGAAGGATGTACGCAACCGAGCAGCGAGAATTCTTGAGGAAATCAAAGGACTACAGGTAAAGGGTGTAAAACCTGGGGATGCAATACCTAACAGTTAATTCCCCGAACACAAAATTTAAAAAAGCGGGACACAATACATTTTTTTGAGGAAGTCCGGGGGCAAATCTCATTTTTCCAACTCATCGTATAATTCATCTTAAGGATTAAACACTGCGCCATTGGTGTCAATCCGGCTACCGTTTCGGTTGATGTAGAAAATTAATTGTATCGTGTCCCGCTTTTTCCCAAATGGCGCGGCGTAAACGTTCAGAAATTCTTTCCAGAATTTTCTTTGCCCGTTCCAATTCATCATCTGCATTCATAACGGCTTTCCACGGAAACGATCAGTCAAAAATTTCCGCGCCGTCGGCATATTGCTGCAGGGCGCTTTTTTCTTTCCATTCCATGACCTGATTGCCGCCGCCTTCCTGCGCCTGAATCATGGCGCGTTTGGCATTGTCGAAAATATCGTCGATTTTATCGCCCGGCACGGGTTCGGCAACGCCGCAGGATACCGTCAGCTTGACCGTCGTCTCCGACTCGCCGAGACGTGCGGGTCGCGCGGCGATTCTATCGATAATCCTGTCCATCGCCGCACAGGCATCGAGAAGCTCGACATGTTTCAGGCAAAGCATATATTCGCCCTCGCCCAGAAAATAGCCGTCATCATAAGAGCGCAGCGAATCCATCAACACGGCGGCAATATGCGCGTAAATCTCTTTCATCTCGCGTTCGCTATGCTCTTCTTTCAGCGCCTCATGCCCGTCGATCTGCATATCGCAGACGCAGAACACGTCGCTTTTGCGGCCGCGGCGGTCAAGCTCGCGCTCGATCTCGTTTTTCATCCCCGCCGCGCTGCGCAGCCCTGTGACCGTATCGATGCTGAAATGGCTGCCGGCCATATCCGCGCCGAGCCGCCGGACAAAATCAATGTAATCCTCCAGCCTTTGCGCCAGCCTGTTGTAAAGCTCCTGCGTCAGCAGGCTACCGCTTTGCGTATGGGCAAGACAGGCGGCTGCGGCTTCGGCAAGATCGTCATGCAGCCGCTGCAAGCGGATAACATTCGCCTCTTCCAGCGCGCCGCTTTCGGCTTTTCCGGCGCACCAGATCAGAAAATCCTCCGGCAGGGCGGATGGCTCCCCCACCGCCTCATCGGGAAAAATCACCGTACGCAGAACGGATTCAAACCAGTCCACATGCGCGGCAATATCACGCAAAAGCAAATCATTGGGCAGGACGGACGCATATCTGAGAGTCATAATTTCTCCCGTTTCTGTGAGGTAAAAATGTTAAAACTGCATATTATCGTCTTCATTCTCTTTTTCCAGCGTAACACTGATGGGTAAAAAATCCATAAAAAACCTTCCTGCTGGCATCCGGCGGCAAGCTGCGCTAAAGTTTCTCCTGAGGAAAAGAATGCAAAAACATCGATACGGATCATGCTGAAAACTCCCGCCTACTGGTACGGCGATCAAGCGCCTCCGGTTGTCCTGCGGCCGCTTGCCTGTCTTTATGATGCGGCCTCGCGCCTGCGCCGTGCGGCTGTGCGTCCCTATCGCGCGGAAAAACCCGTTATCTGTATCGGCAATATCACAGCAGGCGGCAGCGGCAAAACGCCTGTCGCCATCGCCGTTGCGCGTATTCTGCAGGATCTCGGCCTGCTGCCGCATTTCTTAACGCGCGGCTATGGCGGGCGTGAGAAAGGCCCTGTTCTGGTGCAGCCGCAACATCACAGCTATAAAGCTGTCGGTGACGAGCCGCTGCTGCTGGCGCGGCACGCGCCGTGCTGGGTGTCAAGAAACCGCGTCAAAGGCGCAGACACCGCCATTGAGGGCGGCGCAGGCAGCATTGTCATGGATGACGGGTTTCAGAATCCGTCTCTCTATAAAGACATAGCGCTGCTGGTCATCGATGCGGCGCGCGGTTTCGGCAACAACCTGATTTTCCCCGCCGGCCCCTTGCGCGAGAAACCGCAGGCG
The DNA here is from genome assembly GCA_007116755.1 of Alphaproteobacteria bacterium. GTDB lineage: Bacteria > Pseudomonadota > Alphaproteobacteria > Micavibrionales > CSBR16-224 > CSBR16-224. The sequence goes on along the minus strand of SKHU01000064.1, from coordinate 3,461 downwards.
GCGCTCGAGCGTGCGCAGGGCTGCGTTATTCTGAATGCCAATGACGAGGAGATGCGCAACACATGGCGGACGCGCCTTGCGGAAGAATACGGGTTTTCCGGCGCAGTGTTTTTTGCCGCGCTGCATCCCGCCCGCCGTCTGGACGGAGAAAAATACGTCGGATTTGCCGGAATCGGTATTCCCGAAAAATTCCGTGAAACCCTGACCGCCGCCGGCGCGAATATGCAAGGGTTTTACCCGTTTCCCGATCACCACCCTTATACGCAGCAGGATCTTCAAAAATTGCTGGCCGCAGCACAGAACAAAAACGCCGCGCTGATCACCACGGAAAAAGATGCCGTGCGTCTGGATGCTGCGCATCTTGATGCCGAACATCTCAAGCGCGTCCCTGTTCAAACCCTTGCCGTGTCTTTACAATGGCAGGAGGAAGACGCTATAACCTCTTTTCTAAAAGAACAATTACAGAAGACAAAAGACGCACGTGTCACAAAAACCTGATCAGACCCCGCCTTCGCCGCCGCTGCCCCTGCCGCTGAAAATCCGTTACGGTTTTGAAACCGCCGCGGCCTATCTGCTCTACGGCATTTTCAAAATCATGCCCGCTGCGGCCGCATCGGCGGTCGGCGGCTTTCTGGGGCGCAGCATCGGCCCGCATCTGGGGATCAGCAAAAAGGCGCTGGAAAACCTGACACTGGCCTTTCCGGAAAAAAGCGAAGCCGAAAAACGGGAGATTCTCCGCAAAATGTGGGACAATCTCGGCCGCAATCTTGCCGAATACCCGCATTTGGCCGCCATCGGCAAGCGCGCGGAGCTGGAGGGGCAGGACATCATTCGCGCCATTATGGAGAGCGGTAAACCCGCCATCGTGTTTTCCGGCCATATTGCCAATTGGGAGGTTGGTGTTTCCGCCGCCAAACAACAGATGGGGTTTCCCTCTCATGTTGCCTATCGCAAGCCGAATAATCCGTGGGTGGACGGGCTGCTGTCCCGTGCGCGCCGCGCCGGCGCGGTCGGACAGGTCACGAAAAGCCGCCGCGGTGCGCTGAAAATGACGCGCCTGATCAAAGACGGAAAAGTCCTGACCGTTTTGATCGACCAGAAATTCAATGAAGGCGTTGCCGTACCGTTTTTCGGATATGAGGCCATGACCATGCCTTTCCCCGCGCGGCTGGCGCTGAAATATAATTGTCCGCTTTACCCCGGGCGCATCGAACGCATTGCAGGGGCGCAGATGAAAGTGACGCTGTATCCCGCCATTGAAATAGAGAAAACCGGCGATACGGAAAAAGACACGCTGGCGTTGCTGGCGGAAATGCACCGCCATCTGGAAGACTGGATTCGCGAACGCCCCGACCAGTGGCTATGGCTGCACCGCCGCTGGCCGGACAACGCATCGGAAAACCTCAAAAAATAAGACTTCAGTAGGTTTCCGCCTCGCGCAACGCCTGCGCCCCGTAGAGGCGCTCGAAACTGTATTCGTTGATGCGCACGCCGTATTTCTGCTCCAGCCCGAGGACAAATTGCTGCATATAATCCTCACGCATCATATAGCGCAGCAGCGCGCCGGTGATCTGGCTGTCTTCAAGAAGACCCGCCCCGCTTTCCGATGCCATATCGGGCAGCACCCGTTCCGTCAGAATCGTGACGACCATATCGTCACCGGCCGAAAGCGCCGCAACATCCCCCGGTTTTTCAAGACCGAAAAGCAACGTCATCGCCTCGGGCGACAGACCGGATTTTTCATCTGCCGGCGTATATTGGTTGCGCCGCGGACGCGGTGTGATCTCTTTGACCGCAAGGCCGAATTTTTCTCCTGCTTCCGCAAAAGACAGCCCGTCTTCACGTACGGCTTTCTCGATTTCCGCCGCACGCTCGCGCATCAGGCGGCCCTGTTCTTCGAACACCCATGTTTTGCGCACATCTTCCGCCACTGTTTCAAAATCGATTTTGACCGGCGGCACGGTTTCGTCAATCGTGATGGCAACATAGCTGCCGTCTTCCATCTCGAACAGATCGCCGCGGATGATCTCGTCCTGCTTCAGCGCAAAGACCTCCCGCAATATCCGCGCGGCATGTTTTTCCGGCTTGATCGCGACACTGCTCCCTTCCGCATTTTTGCCGTCTCTGCCCACGGATTCAAACCGCATCAGTTCCATATCCAGAAACTCCGCCGCTTCAGCGACCGTCGCTCCGCCTGCGAACATCTCCTCCAACTCGCCGAGGCGGCGATACATCGGCTCTGCGGCGTGTTCCAGCAACCACTGGCTGCGGAGTTCATCCCGCAGATCCGCAAACGGTGTCACCTGCGCGGGAACCGTCTCCAGAACCTGTACCAGATGCCAGCCGAACGGTGTTTTTACGGGATCCGCAATACCTGTTTTCTCCGTCATGCCAAAAACCGCATCCGTGATTTCGACGGGATAGATGGTTTGCGCGGTGAATTCCTCGGCTTCAAGAATTTCGATATTCTCAAGCCCTTCCCGCGCCACAGCTGCGGCCAGAGATTTTTCCCGACCGCTTTTCAGATGCGCGGCAACGGCTTTGGCCGCCTCTTCCGTTTCCAATACCGCTTGTGCAACTCTGCGGGTTTCCGGCGTTGTGTAGTGATCTTTATAGGTTTCGTAAATCTCGCGCAGCCCGTCCTCGTCAATCATTTCAAGATCGGGAATATCGGCGATAATATCCTCAGGTGTCAGAACCAGCACGGAAAAACCGCGATATTCCGGTGTCATCCATTTGCCCCGCGCCTCTTTGTGAAAACGGCGCAACTCCTCTTCTCCCGCTTCTTCGACGCGGAAAGACTCCCGCGCAATGCGCAGATACGCACCTTTGCGGGTTTCGTTCTCATATTGCAGCAAATCCCGCACCAGTGGCTCCGGTACGGAGATAACCGAAAGCAGGGCGGAGGTCATCATATCCGTGGCCAGCTCCTCTTTGATGGTATGCACCAGCATATCTTCGCTGACCCCAAGCTGCTGCAGCGCGTATTCCAGCGCCATATGCTCGTGCAGCCCCGCATCCACCCAGGGCTGCAGATATTCGCGCACACGCTGTGCCGCCAGACCGTCGGTAATCACCAGCCCGCTGTCACGCGCCGCCGCCGCCAAAAGCCGCGTACGGGTCAATTCGCGCAGCACTTCGCGCGCCAGCCCTTCACGGAATTCCGGTGATGCCATGCGGTCAGGCGATTGCTGCCGCAGGGAAGAGCGGTAAAATCTGTCAAATTCAACAAAGCCGATATCATGGCCGGCCACGCGCGCCACCGCACCTCTGGACACGCCGCCGCGCCAGAAATCCGCCGTATCCATCAGAACAAGGCCGCCGACCGCCATCACCAGCAGCAGTGACAAAATCAGCTTGGCCGTCCATGACGACCTTAACCCCTCGCGAAAAGCATTCAACATGGCTTTTTCCTTTTTTCCTTTTCCTCTGACAGACCGGTTGCTATATTTATGCACGGG